>JALOTS010000196.1 GCA_025457785.1 Pontiellaceae bacterium
GAATCAAAGGCGGTGACGGTGAAAAGATCCAGGTCGATCGACGTGCGATGTCCAAAGCGGAGTGCCAGTGCGGTTCCGCCTGCCAGCGCGAATGGGTTCAATCGCTTGTCCTTCATCAGTTTATGAAGAAGGTCGAGCAGTGCGGGGGAAACGCTTTCGGTGTGGAGATTCATAATGTCCGGTGATTGGCCGGGTTGCGGAAAGCCCGAAAGGCTTCACGGGGCAGGTTGAACTGATTGGCAAAAAAGCTGACCGTTTTTACACTCAGATCGGCGGCACTCAGCAGAGCGGTTTTGACCGCCGCCTCGCCGTAATAGTTCCAAACCGCTTTGACATCGGCCAGCGTGCCCCGTTCCATGACACGAGGGATAATAAACTGACGATGGCATTCCGGGTCGATTCCGGATGGATCAACGTCCCAGAAGAGAAATGCAGATAATTGATCTGTGAGGGTCTTGCTTTTCATGATCAGAACGTACCACCGTGCGGTTTATCCGGCAAGTCGGTTTGCTTTCATCTCTGGATTATGCCGGATAACGAATTGAAAACTTCCGAAAAAAATTCCAAATGTGAACTGTGCGAAGAGGGGGTTCATCCGCAGATGGCGCAGATGAACCTGGCGCGGCAAAGCCGCAACCAAAATAATAAGAATTTAGTCAGAATAATTAAGGTCAGAATGATTTTCACTCAGACATAATTTCCCTCTCTTATTATTCTGACCCAAATTATTTTGACAAAACAGGTTGTGTTGAGGATTAAATAAAAATCGTGCATAAAAAACAAGAAAATGACGGATAGTAGTACAGATAAGGAAAAGGCAAGATTTCCAACGGTTGGAAACGGTGCGGAGGCATGAAATGAACGGAAGATGTTGTTTTATGGGATCGAATACAGCAAAGAGGTTTTTTTTAATGAGCCTGCTTGTGTTCGTATTTTGTTTTTATGCTCAAGCAAAACGGCCTGAAAAAAACCGTCTTGGAAGAGATGATGCTGCGTTGGAGGTTACACAGGGGATGACGCCGGATGATTTCTGGAAGTATTATGAGCGGATCAAATCCGGAGAAACGAACGAAACCCTGTTGCGGAAATGTTATGCGGCATTTGACCGGCTTTTGTGGAAACAGGTTCGATTGGATGATGAAATTCCTCCGATTCCTCCCGCCTTGGCGGCAAAAATTCCTCAAGAAATTCTTGGTGCGAATCAGGTGGAGGTCGGCCCGGATCGACCGTTTAATACGTTCGAAGATCCTTTTGTTACTCTGCGGCTGATGCTGGACTGTCGCATGGCCGCATCAGTTCCTGTGGATGAATTGTTGAAACATCCCAGTGCGGACGGGTATCCTGGGAAAATCGAACAGGGCGCAAAACGGTTAACTGAAACGCTGCAAATTGATTTTGGAGGCTATCAGGATATGATCAGTACCGGGCTTTTTGCGCCTGCCGGGGAGTCGGTAACGATCACCGTTCCAGAGGGGTTCGCGGACAAGGGGTGCGTACTTCAAATCGGTTCGTTAAAACAGAAAACGCAGGTTTATAAGTTCAGAGAACTTCATCGAGCACCTTATATTGTTCGTCGTTATCCTGTTGATAGGCCAATGATTACGGTTGTTTCTGCTTTTGGCGGGTTAATTTATTTAAGGCCAAAGCTCCCGGGAAATATTGATGTACAAAAGAATGAGTATATCAATCCTGACGGAACGTTCTGGACGGACTCGCCGGTTCCGTTTGAGAAACACATCGTTCCGGTTACAATTGCCGGGGCCGTTCAGGCCCCGTTTTATCTGCACGGTGTGCATACAAAAGACGAGTGGCGGAAAACGATCAGTAGATATCCGGCTCCCGAGGGAGAGTTTGGCAGCGACCGATTTATCTATACGATGCGAACATCGCAGTTGAGGCAGATTCCCGATTTGGATGAGGTGATTGAGCTTCATAATGATATGTATGACTTTATGGGAGATTTAACAGGCAGACCAAACCCTCCTCCGCATACGTTCCGCGCTATTGTGGAACAGGATTTAAATGTAGGCTTTCTTTATGCAGGGCAACCGATCACGATGAACAACCAGTGGTTGGACTATTTACGAAATAAAAAGGTTAGTTTCGGGGTGGCTCATGAGACGGGGCATATGCATCAGATGCGGGTGTGGACCTATCAAAACGGTGGAGAAATAACCGTTAATATTATGGCCTGTTACGTATTTGAAAAAATCGGCGAGAAGTGGGGCGACGATGCCGTTTCCGACAACCAAGAACGGATCAGTGATGAATGGATAAAAACATCCACCGATTTCTGGACTTCCCGTCCGCCGAACGAGCGAAGCTGGTTGTTGGCCACCGACCGGGAAAAAACAAGACCGTTGCTGGCGTTCTACAGCAATTTATGGAAAGAGTTCGGGTGGGATGCCTTCAAGCATGTGTATCGAAAATATCGGACGATTCCGATGGATCAGTGGCCGGGAGGTTATAACAAAAGTGCGCGCCGAGGCGGCGGAGCCGAAACGGCCGATGAAATTGAGCGGCAGCGGGCCGGTCTTTTTCTGGAGTTGTTTTCAGAAGAAGTCGGTAAAAATCTGTCACCTTATTTTGATTTGTGGGGACAGGAAGTGACGGAGGCTTCCCGTGCCCGGGTTGAGCATTTGCCGAAATGGAATCTGAAAGGATATGAAGCGATGGATGTAAAATGATTTAAGATCAGCCTGGGGTGTTTCTCTCGTGCTTTTTGTGAAAAACGTTTTTGGGCTGCCTGTCTGTGCGGAGTACGCAGACGGGGCAGATGACGCAGATGAACACAGATGAGGAAAAGACAGATTTCCAGCGGTTGGAAACGGTGCGGAGGCACGAAATGAACGGGAAATATTGTTTATAGGAACCTGTGTCCGCTTTTTATTCGGGGTGTTAACCTCTGTTCATTTGATTTTTTCCGCCGGGGTAGTACAGTTCGAGTCGATCACATTGGGGGAGAAATGAATAAAGCGGAAACCCTTTATATATTAAAGCAGTTTCAGGGAGAGTTCGGTCTTCGGTACGGGATTCTCTCCCTGGGCATCTTTGGTTCGCTGGCCAGAGAGGCTTCGTCTGAGGCAAGTGACGTGGATGTGGTTGTGCGTCTAAAAGAACCCAATTTGTTCACTCTGTCCAGAATCCGAATAGAGCTGGAAGAGCGATTAAACCGGCATGTGGATCTTGTCAGTTACCGAGAGCGGATGAATCCGTTTTTAAAAGAGCGCATACAGCAGGAGGCGTGTTATGTCTGATCCGCAGCTCGTCATCGAAATTTTATCGCAGGTTCTCTTGTCCACAAGGCGCATACTCGTCCGCTTTAAGCCGGTTGAATCTGATCAGATGCTTGAAGAAGTTCGTTTTGCGAACAGATAATTCATCCGCAGATGGCGCAGATGAACACAGATGAGGGACAGACAGATTTCCAGCGGCAGGAAACGGTGCGGAGGCATGAAATGAACGCGAAGCATTGTTTTGCGGGATCCGATTTCTCTTTTGCATAACCATTTTTTTCGCCTCGCAGGTAAGTGCCAGGACATCCGTTTTATACACAAATTAGTTAAATTATAAAAATATTGTAATTTAGATAATTTGCGTATATAAGCTGGCGTATGAATCCAATCACCAATCCATTTGCACCGGGAGCAGGAACGCCGCCGCCGGAACTGGCAGGGCGCGATGAACTGCTGAAAACCATTCATATTGCCATCGAACGGACTCGCCGGGGCTACCCAACCAAAAGCGTACTGATAGTCGGTTTGCGTGGAGTCGGTAAAACGGTTTTACTGGATCGAATGCGCGATGACGCTGAAGCCGATGGAATTCGGACTTTGAGAATTGAGGCACCGGAAAACCGCTCGCTTCCCGCCCTGCTGGCTCCGCAACTGCGTTTATGTCTGCTTCAGCTTTCCCGTAACGAAGCCGCAAAGGATTCGGCCCGGCGGGCACTGCGCGGATTGGCAGGATTTGCCAAGGCATTGAAGGTCAAATATGAAGACATCGAAGTGGGATTTGATTTTGATCCGGAGCCGGGGCTGGCCGACAACGGCGATCTTGAACACGATCTGCAGGCATTGCTTGAAGTGGTTGGCGCCGCCGCAAAAACTGCCAGAAGCGCTCTTGTTATGTTTGTGGACGAACTGCAATACGTTCAGGAAGCAGAACTCGAAGCGCTGATCATGGCACTTCATCGGGTTTCGCAGTGCCGCCTGCCGGTCATGCTGGTCGGGGCGGGTCTGCCGCAACTGCGCGGGCGCATGGGCCGGGCAAAATCGTATGCCGAGCGCCTGTTTGACTTTCCTGAAATCGGGCCCCTTGATCCGGATGCCGCGAAGCTGGCCATCTCTAAACCCGCTGCGGATCAACAGGTTATTGTGGAACCGGCGGCACTGGAACGCATCGTTCAGGAAACCCAGGGCTATCCTTATTTTATTCAGGAATGGGGAAAGCATGCATGGGATTCCGCTGAAACGTCTCCAATTACTCTAAACGATGTAACACGAGTCTCAAAAGAGGCGGTGGCCGCTCTGGACGAAAGTTTCTTTCGTGTCCGGTTTGACCGATTAACCCCTTCGGAAAAAGAATACTTGCGGGCGATGGCTGAACTCGGAGCCGGTCCGCACCGATCCGGTGATATTGCGGATATTCTTGGCCGGAAGGTAAGTTCTCTCGGACCAACCCGCGCTCAGCTTATAAATAAAGGGATGATCTGGAGTCCGAATCACGGAGACACAGCCTTCACGGTTCCCTTGTTTGACGGCTTCATGCGCCGGATCATGCCGGATACCCAATGAAAAATTCCCGAAGAAAAAATTCCAATATCGGGGGAAAAGGGGCACAGTTCCGGAAAACAGACTTCTGCGCGAAGGGGATTTTTATCCGCAGATGACGCAGATGAACACAGATAAGGAAAAGACAGATTTCCAACGGTTGGAAACGGTGCGGAGGTATGAAAAAAGTAAGAAGGGCGGGAAGGGTCTTTCTAAAATTCATCGGGTGACCTCGTTTTGACCCTTTTCTTTTCACTTTTTTGATTTGTGTTTTTAAGTATTAAATTTTCAAGAGGTTAAAAAATAAATGAATATCAAGAGGCAAAAGTGTATAATTACAGTAGTGGTGTCTGGAATTGTGTTGCTAGGAACTGGATGCGCAAGTATTGTAAGCAAATCCAGCTATCCCATAAAAATCTATAGCAATCCTGACGGAGCAACTGTAACAATCAAAAATAAATTTGGGGTGGAGTTGCAGAAGGGTGTAACCCCTATGGTCGCTACCCTGTCATCAAAAGCGGGTTTTTTCAAGCCAGCCGAGTACGACTTTGTATTTGAAAAAGCAGGATATTATCAAGTCAACACATCCATTAAAGCTCAGATAAACGGATGGTATTTTGGCAACTTTCTTTTAAGCAGTTTTGGTCTAATAGGTTTCGTCATTATTGACCCAGCAACTGGGGCAATGTGGAGAATCAACGATAAGGCGACCTTCGGAAATCTGTCGCCTGATCTAAATGCCAGTATGCGACCAGTCGAGCCCCATTCATTGGCCATGTCATCGTTAACGACATCTCAAGTTATAACAACAAACGATCTCTCTGTAATGAAGCATTTTACAATTAATGATTTTAGAATTGTAGAATATAATTTCGACGCAAAGACCGGTGCTGGGAATTTAACTGTTGATATAGGTAAAGGGGGATTTCAGGCACGACTTTGGGTTGTTAAAAATATTGGGATGATTTGCTCCAGTAAAAATGTGGCCATTGATGCCGGAGATGAGAAATTCAGTGGCGCGAAATACACAGTTTTAGACGAGTCGATTAAAGATGGATTGCTCAAGATTTTATTTAAAGCTGTATACTGATTATTTTCAAAAAACAGAAAAAAGAGGGATCGATAAAGCGGAGTAACAGTAACAAAAAAAGGGGGAAGGCCTATCTGTCTTTGTTTAATGGGGTCGCTGGATTTCTGGTGCGTCGAGAAAATCGGGGGGGGGTAAGGGGGTCTCCTTTTTTGGATGAATGTCTTCAAAGTGCAATAGGTTTAAAACATAGCCATGACTGAAGACCTGTTATTAAAAAAATGTTCCCGGCGGGGAATTTAAAAATGCAGAATGAAATATTTGGATAGGAATGAGGGAGAGTAGAATGAGCGTCCCGCTCGTTCATGAGCAAGCGGGACGCATGCTCTACTTTTTTTAATGATGAACGATAAGCTAAAACAAACCCAATCTATGCCGGTCAGTCTGTTGCTGGCGGGACGCCCATGTCTGGTGGTCGGCGGCGGCAAGGTGGCGGTGCGTAAAATCGGTCATCTGCTGGAGGCCGGAGCAACCGTGACGGTGGTCAGTCCGGAGCTTTGCGAGGAAGCTGCCGAGCTGGCCGCTTCCGGACATATCCGCCACACGGCGCGGCCGTTTGAGCCATCCGATGTGGAAGGTGTTGTGCTGGCGTTTGCCGCCACGAATGACCGCTATGTCAACCGGCAGGTTTTAGAGGCGTGCCGCGCAAGGAATGTGCTTTGCTGTTGTGTGGACGGCAACTGGGCGCAGAGCGACTTCACAACCCCGGCCATTACTCGTCATGGTGGCGTTACGTTAACGGTTTCCACCGGCGGGCAGTCCTGCCGTCAGGCCAAGCTGATCAAGGATAATCTGGCAAAACACATTGCCATGGTGGAAACCGCCGATCTGGTTGTGGTCGGAACCGACCATCATCACATGGATATTGAGGAGCGCGAGCCGTTCCATTTAACCGGGCCGCGGTTTGAGCGTACCGGCTGGATGATTATGCAACTCTGGGGAATTCATGAGTTCATGCTTCTTAATACCTGCAACCGGGTCGAACTCATTGCCGTGGCATCGAAGGAGACCAGCAGCAATGGAATTTTGCGCCATCTGCTCGGATTCGATAAGTTATAAGACGACAAATTTTATCTTAAACGCGGTGTGGAAGCCTATGAGCACCTTTGCATGGTTTCCGCCGGGATGCTGTCGCAGACTCCCGGCGAAAGTCATATTGCCTCGCAGATCAAGGACGCGCTGGCGGAAGCACAACGGCGCGGCTGGGCCGGCAGCATGATGCAGGAATGGGTCTCTTCGCTGCTGCATGTCTCCAAGCATATTCAGACGGAAGCGGCCCCGTTGCTCCACAATGAAGAAATCGAAACCCTCGCGCTGAAATATCTTCAGGCGCAATGTTCCGATCTCGCCAAAAAAACCGTCATGGTGCTCGGTGCCGGACAGATCGGGCGGGGGCTGGTTGCGGAAGGTTTTCCAGCCGTTGGAAAAATAATCTGGTGTTATCACGTCAATCGTCCGGACATTGCCGGGGAGTGGAAGGACCGGGTGGAACTCTGCAGTTTCAATGATTTCAGAAACCGTCTCGCGGAGGCGGATGTCATTATCAGCGCCACCGAAGCGCCCGGCCATGTGCTGCACCATGGACATGCTCCGTTTTTCAATCAGCAGAAACCGCTTCTTTTAATCGACCTCGGAATGCCGCGCAACATTGAGCCTGAGCTGGACGGACTGACCCCGGATCTCCGCGTGACGGATCTTGACGGTCTGAAATACTGGCAGCGGCGTGAGCCGTCTGAACTGGACGAAATTTTCCACCGCTGCCGCGGCATCATCGGCGAACACCACGAACAGTACGAACGGATCATCAAGAGTTTTCAGGGGGCAAACTGAGACGAGAGTTTAATCGCAGACAACCCGGCGCGACATAGCCGCAACCAAAACAGCAACATGGAGAATTTGATCAGAATAATTATGGTCAAAATAATTTTTAAAACATCGGATAGTAGTTCAGATAGGAAAGTAGAATGAGCGTTCCGCCGTCGCCTGAGGCTATGGCGGACAAGCCCGCTCGTTTCCCGTCGCGGGGGAATCTGCCGGAGGCAGAAAAGCAAGCGGGACGCTTGCTCTACTTTTTCGGTAATTCTGAACGAAGGCGGCCTTGTCGGCGGTCGGTTAAAGTGCACCACCCCTGGTCGATTCAAAATGCACCACCTTGAGGAATAATTTTGCTTCTATTTTCCGCTTTCTAAACCCGAAA
>JALOTS010000197.1 GCA_025457785.1 Pontiellaceae bacterium
AAGCAGAGAGATACTCTGCAGCTTTTTACCGGGCGGGCGGGCGATAATTTCAATGCCGGATTCAAGCACGTCGGTTTCGTCCACCAGCACCAGCCGCGCCGCGCCGCCGCCGAACAGCTGTTCGAAAATGACACCGAAGTTTTCGTTCACCTTTTTGAAGGTTTCGGCGAACATTTCGGTGGTGGTGGCGTTGATTTTTTTAATCATGTCAATGAGCTGGTTTTTTGCGCTGACCAAGTCCGCTTCCTGCTGGTTCAGGAATGCAAAGCGTTCTTCGAGTTCCGCATGTTCCTCAATCGCAACCAGATTAACCGGGCCGATGGCTTCGAGCTTGGCGCGGTGTTCGGCGGCCATGGTTTCAATTTCCTCCATCGACGGTTCGATGCCGTTTTCCCATTGCGGCGCAGGTTCACGGCCGAGCTGATCCTGTGTGATGTGCCACGTTGCGCTCAGCCGGTCGAGCGAGTTCTGGTGGCGCATGCGGTGCTCCGCCAGATCCACTTCGAGCCCGGTCTTTTTATTTTGCAGTTCGTCGAGTTCGGCCTGAAGAGTGCGCAGTGACTGCTCGCGTTCAGAAAGAGCGGCGGTTTTCGTTTCGCGGATCTGCCGGGCGGCGGTCAGTTTCTGTTCGGCTTCGGCGACAGCCTTCAGGAGACCCTCCAGTCTGCTTTCGGCTTCGTCGCTGGCCGTTTGGAGCTGGGCAATACGCTGCTGATAGGAGCTGACACCGCGTGTGCGTTCATCGATCAGTTCCTGTAATTCGCGCAGCCGGGCTTCGAGCGGCTGACGGCGGCTCTTGAGCGATTCGATCCGCTGTTCGAGCTGGGAATACTGCACACGGCAATCGGAGGTTTCAGACAGCACGCCGGCACGCTGTTCTTCCAGCGAGTTCAGCATTTCAGTCTGCGTTGAAATCTGCTGGCGGGTTTGTGCCAGCCGGTCGCGGGCTTCGGCGCCTTCGCGGGCGACTGCGGAACGGCGGGTTTCGCCGGTGCCTTGCTGCTGCATCAGTTTTTCATATTCGTAGGAAACGGTTTCGACCCGGTCGCGGGCCAGCTTCAGTTCGCGGGCGATAACCTGGCTTTCGCCCTGCTGGATTGCAAGAGTATGGCGGCGTTCGTCGAGTTCGCGCCGGGCGGCTTCGAGCGCATCGCCCGTTCCGCTCTGTTCTGCACGCAGGGCTTCGAGCAGTCGGCGCTTATCAGAAACAGTTTTTTCCAGGGTTTGGATATCGCCCTGCAACTGTTCGCGCAGATGACGGCGCCCGAGCGGATTTATGTCGCCTTCTTCCGGTTTCCAAAGTTCGGATGTTCCTTCGGCGGTCAGCAGCTCGCCGCGCCGTGTAACGAATACGGAACCGGCGGGCAGGGTGAGGGGGATCGCCTGAAGATTCTCGGCGACAAATACGTTGGTGAGCAGTCGCGCCGCCAGCGGACGTATGGCATCGGAACAGGAGATTTTTCCGAGGAGTGAGTTTTCGGCGGTGTTTGCGGGGGTATCGCCTTCTGCGGCGAGCAATCGGACGGCGCCCTGATTGCTTTCAGCCAGCAGAGTGAGCACATTGCGGGCTCCGGCGCGGGTGTGAACCACCAGCGCATCCATCCACGGGCGAAGTACGGCTTCGAGCGCGGTTTCGTAGCCGGGTGCGGCGGTCAGCAGTTCGGCCAGCGGGCCGATCACGTTTTCGTCGCCGGAATCCAGCAAATGCTGCGCGCCGGAGGGGAAGCCCTCTCTGCGCGCTTCAAAAATCATTTCGAGGCGGGCGTTTTTATCGGCTAATTGCCGCTGGAGTTCGGAAATTTCTTTTTCCAGAGTTTGGATTTTTTCGGCGGCGGAGGAGCGGCGGTCGCGCAGTTCTTCCATTGCTTCCTGTTGTGCGGCGACTGAAGTCTTCAGTTCTTCCGCCATCGCGGTCATTTGTCCGCTGCGTTCCTGATAGGAGGCCAGCGAGCGTTCCAGATTGTTTTTTTCGGCGGCGAGCTGTTCCTTACGAATGACTCCGGCGCGCTCCTTGGCATCGATTTCGGACAGTTCGTTTTGCAGTCGTCCAATCCGCTGATCAAGCGCCATCGATTCATTGCGCAGGCGGTTGAGGGTCTCGCGTCCGGACTGAACCTGCGTTTCCGTTTCGCGCTGCCGGGCGGTGGCGGTTTCGAGTTCGGTTTTAGCGGTCAACCGTTCGGTCTCGGCGGACTGCATCAGTTGCACCACTTCGTCGAGCGAAGCGCGGTGCTGAATCAGGCGGTTTTTTGCCTCTTCGGATTCTTTCGTATTTTGCTGTGCAAGGGTTGAAAGTTCGTTGATCCGCTCGCTGTTGGTGCGGATAACCTGCCGGGCGCGTTCGAGCTCATTGCGCGCGCGCATCGACTCGTCCATTGCCGCGCCGATTGTATTTTCGAGCTGCTGGAGTTCGGAGCGCAGCGCATCGGTTTGGCCGTTGGCGGCGGCAATACGGTGGTGGGTTTCGTCCACCTTCAGGCGGGAGGTTTCGAGCTGGGCGCGGATTTCCTCAATCCGGACGCTGAGCTGTTTCAGGCGGTGACGGGTGGAATAGATATCGAACCCGCGCAATTCCGCTTGAAGAGTTTTATAGCGCTGCGCCTTTCCCGCCTGCCGCTGGAGGGAGATAATCTGCCGTTTTACTTCGCGGATGACATCGGCGAGGCGCAGGAGATTGGCATCGGTCTGCTCCAGTTTGCGCAAGGCCTCCTGTTTATCGGTTTTATATTTCGTGATGCCGGAGGCTTCTTCGAAAACCGCACGGCGGTCGTCCGGGCGCGAGGAAAGAACCCGGTCGATTTTTCCCTGTTCCATCACGGAATAGGCATCCGTGCCGATGCCGGTATCCATGAACAGCCGCTGAATATCCTTGCGGCGGCAGGCCTTCTTGTTGACAAAATAATCGCTTTCGCCGGAACGGAACACGCGGCGGGTGATGCTCACTTCGTTCAGACCGAGATCGAGTTCGTTTTCGCAGTCGCCCAGCGTCAGGGTGACTTCGGCCATACCGAGCGGCTTATGGGTGTCGGTACCGTTAAAAATGCAGTCTTCCATGGATGTTCCGCGAATCGCGGTGGGGCGGGATTCGCCCAGCACCCAGCGGATGGCATCGGAGACATTGCTTTTGCCGCAGCCGTTCGGCCCGACAATGGACGTTATGCCCGGCTCGAACTCCAGCCGGGTCTTTTCCGCAAAGCTTTTAAACCCGACGATTTCTAACGTTTTCAGATACATGGGGATTTGATACCACGCGAAGCCCCTCCGGCGCAATGTTTCAGGCGCTCAAAATGCTGTTTTTCCTCATTTCGGCCTCGGTTTTGGATGCCTGATCGTCTGTTTTATAATGTGCCGTGAAGACAGGCGAGGCGTTTGGGTTCCGGAAATCGTTCGATGGCATACCTTAGCATCGTGCGCGGTATTTGTTTGCAGCGCGGAAGAAGAAAGGTTTCCTCGGCTTTCAAATCACGTTTTCCGACTTCGCGGAGCATCCAGCCGACGGCTTTATGCATTAAATCCTCTTTGTCGTTCAGCAGGAGACCGGCGATGGCGAGTGTGTCGTCGAACTGATTCCGGCGGATAAAATAAAAGGTTGAAACGATGGCGATGCGCCGCTCCCAGAGGCTTTTGGATTTGGCCAGTTTGTAGAGCGGACGGCGGTCGCGCTCAAACAAGTGTGCGCCGACAATGTGTTCGGCGGTTACATCGACCAGATCCCAGTTGTTAATGCGGTGCGTGTTGTCGAGGTAGGCGCGGTAAATCTCTGTTTTGTCTTCGCCGCGTTTGTACTGAAAAACCATGATCAGCAGGGCCAGCAGCCGGACTTCATGCCAAGGTGATTGCAGAAGTCCGATGGTATTAACGAGCGGAATGTCGCGGTGGTCTTTCGCCAGCTTGCGCAGAACCGGCACGCGGATGCCGAGAAACCGGTCGCCTTCGCCGTACTGCCCCGGCCCGGTTTTAAAAAACCGCTGCGCGTGCTCCGCCGCGGCTTTATTTCCCAGCGCTTTCAACTGCTTCGTGATTTTTTCTGCCGTTTTCATGCACAATTACGGAAAGTTGTCCGCAGATTTGCGCAGATTAACACAGATATTCCTTACAGGGATTTTCTAAAACCATCTGTGTAAATCTGCGGTTTTCTGCGGATAAAATTTTCCGGTTGCGGATCTGCCGCGTCGGGTTTCCTGCGGTTAAATTTCAAATCCTTTCCGGGGTTTCGATGCCGAGCAGGGCGAGGCCTTTTTTGAGGATCGCGGCGGTGAGGGCGCAGAGGCGGATGCGGCTTTCGCGCGGGCCTTCGTCGGCCTTGAGGAACGGGACGTTCTGGTAGAACGAGCTGTAGGTTTGCGAAAGGTCGAAGAGGTAATCGGCCATGATGCTGGGCCGGGCAAGATTGGCGGCGGAAATGACGGCTGCCGGGAAGCGGGTCAACTTCAAGGCGAGGCGCCGTTCAATGTCTTCGGTGAGGAGGATCGGATAGCTGTCCGGATTTTTACCGGGGAATTGCGCGGCGTATTTGTCGCGGACGCTGGCGATGCGGGCGTAGGCATATTGCAGATAGGGCGCGGAGTTGCCGTCCATGGCGAGTGCTTTTTCCCAGGTGAAGGTGACGAGGCTTTGCGGGTTCTGACTGAGGTCGGTGTACTTGATGGCGCCGATGCCGACGGCCCGGGCGACTTCCTTCTGTTGAGCTTCGTCCATGTCCGGGCTGGAGGCTTTGACCACTTCAAGGGCGCGGGCTTCCGCTTCGTTGAGCAGCGCTTCGAGTTTGATGACGTTGCCTTGGCGGGTGGAAAAGGTGGCTTCCGGCAGACGCATGAGTCCAAACCAGACGTGGGTGAGTTTCGTCGGTACGCCGAGTTTTTTGCAGATGTGGAAAAACTGTTTAAAGTGCAGTTGCTGGCGTTCGTCGGTGACGTAGATGATTTCCGCA
>JALOTS010000198.1 GCA_025457785.1 Pontiellaceae bacterium
TGTTCAAAGTCAAGCCGAGCCCCTTCTGCGTACTCGACGAAATGGATGCCGCACTCGACGAAGCCAACGTCACCCGGTTTATTAAAATGGTCAAAGGCTTCCTCACACAATCGCAGTTCATTCTGATCACCCATAGCCGGCAGACCATAGCGGCCGCCGATGTCATCTACGGAGTGACCATGCCGAACCGGGGGGTTTCGCGCGTTATGTCGATGAAGTTTTCGGACTATCAGGAATCCGAAGCCGCCAAGCCCTGAATTCGATCCGAGCGTTTTTATTTTTTCGGGAAAGAAAACAGCAGGGGTTCCTTGACATAAAAGGGAGCTGGAATCGCTTCCACCTGATTGGTTTCGACAGCAATCATCAGTTCATTATTTTCCCCTCTGACAATTGCAAACGGACCCTCCGGCGCGTGCGGTTCGGGACGCTTCATCAAGTGCATCCCGAGAAACAGAATGAACAAGGCCGCGACACCATAACGCGGTTTGGTAAACATCCAGGCGAAACTGGTGTCCGGAAAGATCAACAGGGAGGGAATGTTGTTGGTTTCACGAACGATACGCATGGTGTTCAGGATGTTTTTTTCGACGCGCTCCGCATCCGGGGACTCGTGCCTTTTGAGTGCCAGCAAAGCCGCGATATCCAGCTCAGGACTTTGCGGCCTGCTGTCTTTTAACTCCGCCAGTTCGGCCTGCAGCAGCCTGTGCGCAGCGGTCCAACGTGAATAGACGGTGCTTTCCGGACCCCGGATCACTTGAGCCATATCGGCATACTCCATTTCCTGAACATCCAGCATCACCACCACCGCACGCTTTTTTATCGGCAGGCGGAGCAATGCCCTGTTCAGTTTCTGCTGAAACTCGCTCAGGCTTATTTTCCGGAGAATGGCCCCTTTGCTCGACAATGCACGATAGACCTCCGTTGTTTTTACATCGGGATCAAACTCATCCAAACTGAGGATATTTCCCTGTTTCCGGTGCTTGCGCTGATTGCGGATGCTCATCACACAGCTCAGGGCAATCCGGTAAATCCAGATATGAAAAACAGATCGTTCGTAAAAACGTCCCATCGCTTTCCAGGCTTTGACAAAAATTTCCCGCACCAAATCTTCAGCCTCTTCCCGGTTGCCGGTCATCCCATACGATAATCCGTATATTCCGGCATAATAACGGCGGACGAGTTCTTCGTAGGCTCCGATTTCCCCGGCCTGCGCACGGCGCACCAGACTGGTGTCATCAGGCTGCGGTTCAATTTTCCGGTTTTCGTTCATGATTAAAAGTTCGAGCCGCTTATACACTTTTTTGCGGACTTTGGAAAAGAAAAGCGCCCCGGATTTTTTCCGGGGCGCCCAGTGAACCGCTGGCTTGGGAGCTCAATTACCCCTGTACAGCAGCCTGCGCGGCAGCCAGACGGGCGATCGGTACACGGAACGGAGAACAACTGACATAGTTGAGGCCCGCCTTGCAGCAGAACTTCACACTGGCCGGATCACCGCCATGCTCGCCGCAAATCCCGCATTTGAGATCCGGACGGGCTGAGCGGCCTTTTTCAACGCCCATTTGAACCAACTGGCCGACACCGCGCTGATCCAGGTGCTGGAACGGGTCGCACGGCAGCAGTTTTTCCTGCAGATAATCCGGCAGGAAGGAACCGATATCATCCCGGCTGAATCCGAAGGTCATCTGCGTGAGGTCATTGGTGCCGAAGCTGAAAAATTCAGCCGTTTCCGCCAGTTCATCAGCCGTAAGCGCCGCACGCGGAATTTCGATCATGGTGCCGACCATATATTTCAGTTTCACACCTTCTTTTTTGATCACCTCTTCTGCGGTTTCACGGACGATTTTCACAAGAAAATCGAGCTCGGCTTTGGCGCCGACGAGCGGAATCATGATTTCGGGCAGCACTTTGACTCTCTTCTTCGCTTTGCCAACCTTACAGGCCGCCGCGATAATCGCGGTGGTCTGCATAACGCACAGCTCAGGATAGGTGACCGACAGGCGGCAGCCGCGGTGTCCAAGCATTGGATTAAATTCGTGCAGTTGTTTGACCCGCTCGGCAACCTGTTTCACCGGCACATTCAGCCGTTTGGCCATTTCCGCCTGATCTTTGGCGACGTGCGGAACAAACTCATGCAGCGGCGGATCAAGCAGACGAACCGTTACCGGCAGACCGTCCATCGCCTTGAAAATACCTTCAAAATCCTTCTGTTGAAGCTTGAGCAGTTTGGCCAAGGCTTTTTTACGGCCCGCTTCGTCGTCCGCAATAATAAATTCGCGGATCGCCCAAATGCGGTCGCCTTCAAAAAACATATGTTCCGTGCGGCACAGACCGATACCTTCCGCGCCGAACGCGCGGGCATTCTGCGCATCCTTCGGTGTATCAGCATTCGTGCGGACCTTGATGATCCGATTTGCATCCGACCACTGTGAAACCTGTTCGTACATCTTGTAGATCGGATGTTTTTTCGCAGTGGCGTTATTATCCACCACACCGGAGACCACCGGACTTGACTGCGTCGGAATCTGGCCTTCATACACCTTGCCGGTCGAACCGTTCAAACTGATAAACGATCCCGCCTTATAGACTTTTTTGCCAACCGAAACCGTTCTCTTTTTGTAGTCGATCTGAAGAGCGCCCGCGCCGCAAATGCAGCACTTGCCCCAGCCGCGTGCAACAACCGCCGCGTGGGAGGTCATCCCGCCGGTGGAGGTCAAAACGCCCTGCGCCGCCCACATTCCGCCCACATCTTCCGGGCTGGTTTCATGACGGACAAGAATAACCTTTGCCTTCGGATCTTTGGCAACAGCCTCTTCGGCCTCCTTGGCATCGAAAACAATTTTACCGACTGCGGCGCCGGGACCGGCGGGCATTGCGGATGTGATCAGAACCGCCTTCTTTTCCGCGGCAATATCGAATATCGGGAAAAGCAACTGCTCCAGATCTTCGCCGGAAACCGTCATCAGGGCCTCTTTTTGCGTCAGAATTTTCGGCAGGGAGGCCCCGGTAAACACATCTTTACCGGTCGTCATTTCCACCGCCCAGCGGATACCCGCCAGCCCGGTACGCTTCGCGTTACGGGTCTGAAGCATCCAGAGCTTGCCTTCCTGCACGGTGAACTCCACGTCCTGCGGATATTTATAATGCTTTTCGAGGCGATCCATAATCCTGAGCAGATCTTCATGCGCGGTATTCCAAACGGGCGATTTTTCGTTCGGCATGTCATCAATGTTTTTCGGTGTGCGAATCCCCGCCACCACGTCTTCGCCCTGCGCATTAATCAGGTATTCGCCCATCGGCTTGCTGTCACCGGTTCCGCCGTCACGGGTAAAAGCCACGCCGGTTCCGGACTCGTCGCCCATGTTGCCGAACACCATCGTGCAGATATTGACCGCCGTGCCGAGCAGCCCCGTCACCTTATTGATCTGGCGGTATTTTTCAGCGCGTTCGGAATTCCACGAACCGAACACGGCGCGAATGGAAAGATCCAGTTGCACCATCGGATCCTGCGGGAAGGGTTTTTTGACTTTGTTCTGATAGACCTTCTTGTAAATATCAACCAGCTCCTTGAGCTGTTCCGCCGTCAAATCGGTATCCTGCGCGGCTTTATATTTCTTCTTCAGTTTTTCGAGTTCAACTTCGAAATCATGATGCGTCAGGCCGGTAGAGGGGCCCATCACCACGTCACCGAACATATCGATAAAGCGGCGGTAACAATCCCATGCGGTGCGCTCGTTGCCGGTCTGCTTAATAAAACCGAGAACCGATTTGTCCGTGAGACCGAGATTCAGCACCGTATCCATCATGCCGGGCATGGAAATCGCGGCGCCGGAACGGACGGAAACCAGCAGCGGATCAACCGGATCGCCCAGCTTCCTGCCCATCATTTTTTCCAGCTTGCCCAAGGTGTTCTTCAACTGTTCTTCCATTTCCTCCGGATAATGGCCGCCGCTCTTACTGAAACAGGCGCACGCTTCGGTGGAAATCGTAAGGCCGGGCGGAACGGGAAGACCCGCATTGGCCATTTCCGCGAGATTGGCGCCCTTGCCGCCGAGAATCGCCTTCATCGTCTTATCGCCTTCGGTGTGTTCCTTACCGAATCCATAGAAATACACATACTGTTTTGTCGCCATCGAATTTCTCCTGATTATGTTTTAACTCCCTCTAAATCATCCGGGGACACACCCCTATGAAAAGCGCGGATGCTAACGCAGTTTGCCGAACCGAGTCAAGAAACGTAGAACTTGATCAAAATAATTTAGACGAAACAGCAACCCCTTTTCATTTCAGATATTGCAAAAACACGTCTAAGAAGGCGGCACGAAAGGGATTGCCTTATAACCCCGCAAAGATAATTCTTCGCACAGTAAACTAATCGGGAGACGGAATGAACGACACAAGCAACCAAACCGGCACGTGGAAAAGCCGCCCGGTCTTCATCAGTTCCACCTTCAAGGATATGCACGCGGAGCGCGACTGGCTGCGAACCCGTGTCTTCCCCCGCCTGGAAGAGGAACTGCGCCGGCGCCACCACCACCTTGAACTGATTGACCTGCGTCTCGGCGTCGAGACCGCGCAGGCGGACACCGAAGAAGCCCGCGAACTGCTCGTGCTCAAGGTGTGCCTCGACGAAATCAAGCGCAGCCGCCCGTTTCTGCTGGTGGTGCTGGGCGACCGCTACGGCTGGGTGCCGCCGGAAGATCGTATCGCCACCGCCGCACGCGAGCAGGGCTTTAAAACCTCCCCGACAGGCAAAAGCGTCACCGCGCTGGAAATTGAGTTCGGCCTTCTGAAGGATAATCCCGAACAGAAACAGCGCAGTCTCTTTTTCTTCCGGCAGCGGATTGGCTGTTCCGGCGGCGGTGGACAGCTCCACGATCCAGCGGCGCAGCATGGCATCGACGCTCGCTCCGAGCCGGGTGCCGCCTGC
>JALOTS010000199.1 GCA_025457785.1 Pontiellaceae bacterium
TTCCAAGGAGAACAGAGGTGTGGTTTTCATTAAAAGACAATATCAGAACGGGCAAGACTTGTCGATAAAAACGCACCATTTTCGGCGGATATTTTCAGAGAAAATCACCGTGCAAAAGCGGCTTAACTAAGTGCCATTCGGGACTGACCCCTTCTCTACTTTTTATATTTTTCCAACAATACCCTTTCTTCGGGATATTCACTTTCCAACAGCGAACATATTTTGATAGAGCAATTTTTCGCCGACTCACGATCACCGCGAAGTGCATAGTTCAAAAATTCAGCCCTTAAAACACAGTATTTATAGGAATCATTTACATCACCATACCCTATAATTTTTCTTGTAAAGGGCTCCATCACCTCATCTAAATATTTCTGATAAAATCTTTGCCAAAGCTGCAATCCGTTATCTGAAGGAGTGTAGTGGGAGCTCATATAGTCGACATAAAAATACTCTAAATCATCCGCATATTTGCTATCCGGATTCCTTTTAGAAAAATTTATACATTGGGTTAAAACATCCTCATACCCCACCATCCCATCCCTTTCTTTCAGCAGTCTCACCAATTTGACGTATTCAGAATAAACAGCGTATCTCTTTACGGTAAATGAGGCGAGCACGACCGCCAAAATAAAAAAGACCGTTAAAACCAAATGTAACTTTTTTATCATTTACTTGTCCTCGTTAACTTATGAACCGTTTCCTGCCCGGCTGGCAGCATTTTGTTTCCAATAACCATCGCAAGAATCCTTACATGGATGTTCATTGCCTTCTGGTTACAGAGTCAGTCCTCGCATTCAAGCATCCGGTCTTCCAACCATCAGAAAAAGCCACTGACATTCCCTTCCCGTTCCGCTGACCCCGTTCCCGTTCTCCCTGTTCTTGACCCCGTTTCCTCGAACCCGGCAGTTTGATAACGCCGGTAATGTCGAGGGTTCCGCTGAAGGGTGCGCTCATGGTGTCGATAGGATAGAGGAGCTGGAAGAAGCGGTCAAGACGGTTGGCGCGGTGGATGGTTTGGGGGTTGGGAGTTTCGAGTTGGGGAGTTTCGAGTTGGGGCGTTTCGGGTTGGGGAGTTTCGGGTTGGGGAGTTTCGGGTTGGGGAGTTGGGACAATACCGACGGAGACGGTGGCGTTGGAACGGAGCAAGCGGGACGCTTACGCTACTTTCTGACAAATGAACAGCGGCCGGGGGTTTTATCGGCGAAGATGAGTTCGAAATCGCTGGTTTCATCTTCGGAGGGAACAAATGGCTCTGTTTCCTCAAAGCGGGCATCGTTTTTGATCAGCTTGTGGATTTTTTCAAAGTAGGGCAGGTGGTCGGTTGCGGCATGAAGTTTGCCGCCGGGCTTAAGGGTGCGGGCAATCGCATCCATGAACGGCTCGTTGAAAATACGGTTGTGGTGGTGCTTTCCTTTCGGCCAAGGGTCGGGATAAAAAACATAATAGGTTTCCACGCTTTGCGGCGGGACCAGAAATGTGACTGTGTAATAGCCGTCCGCACGCAATACGCGGGTGTTCAGCAGGTTTTGCCGCACAATTTTACGGTCAATCCGTTTGATGCGGTTGAGCAGGCGGTCGATTCCCAGGAAATTGGTTTTCGGAAATTTCCGGGCGCGCGCCAGCAGAAAACGGCCTTTGCCGCAGCCGAGGTCGATTTCGAACGGGTGCTCCGGATGTTCAAAACACTTTCGGAAATCAATCGGATCGAGCCACTGTTCCGGGAAAATGCGCAGTGAGTTTGTTGGAGAAAGGCTCATGTTTTTATCAGAATAATAAGGGTCAGAATAATGAATGGGAATCCTGTGTATGGGTAAAATAATTCTGACCTTAATTATTCTGACGGAATTCTCTCTTATACTGTTTTGGAGTTTGTCATGCCGGGTAATTTGCAGTGAATTTTTGTGCCAAATATACGTTAAAGTCAGATTCCGAATTTCTCCTTAGAACGGAATGAAATTGGTTTTCGGAGTGATTTTGGCGACTACGGCGGCCAGCAGTTTCGAGACGGCTTCGAGGTCGTCGAGGCTCAGCAGTTCGCATGGGCTGTGCATGTAGCGCAGAGGAATGCTGATGAGCGCTGTGGCGACACCGGCGCGGTTAAGCTGAATGGCGTTGGCATCGGTTCCGGTGCCGCGCGCTTCGGCGACAATCTGCACGGGAATTTTTTCTGCTTTTGCGGTTTCAATCATCAGATCGAACAGCCTGGGGTTGATGTTCGGGCCGCGTGTAATGACCGGTCCGCCGCCCAAATCCACTTTGCCTTCCTGATTGATCACGGTTCCAATGTTCGGATGGTCGGTGGCAAAGGTGACATCCACCGCAATGCCGACATCGGGTTCAATGCCGAACGCCGCAGTCCGTGCGCCGCGCAAACCGATTTCCTCCTGCACGGTAGCGACCACATGCACTTCGCACTGCGTGTTCATTTTGGCGAGCAGACGGCCTGCTTCCAGAATGGCGAAGGCTCCGGCGCGGTCATCAAAAGCTCGTCCGACGGCGCGTCCGTTTTGCAGTTCTTCAAATCCGTACTGGATCACCAGCGGATCACCGATGCTCACCAGCTTTTCGGCTTCAGTTTTATCTTTTACGCCGATATCGACCCAGAGATCCTTGATTTCAGAAACTTTTTTGCGCTGCTCGGCTTCCTGCAGATGGATGGCAATTTTACCGACGGCGCCGCGAATGATTTTGCCGCCGTTGCCGATAATATCGACCCGCTGGCCCTGAGCAATCTGAGGGTCCCAGCCGCCGATCGGCGTAATCCAGAGAAAACCTTTGTCGTCGATATGAGAAATCAGAAAGCCGATCTCGTCATAATGACCGGCCAGCATCACTTTGACCTTGCCGCCTTTGTTAATCAGGGCGTGCGAGTTGCCGTGTACATCGGTTTCCACCCGGTCGGCGAACGGCTTGGCATAGGCCTTCCAGACGGCCGCCGCGCAATGTTCATAGCCGGACGGGCTGATGGCGTTCACCATATCGGCGAGAAATTTTTTTGATGTTTTGTTCATAATTTCGGTTGCGGCCCTGCCGCGCCGGGTTTTCCGGTTATTCCATTTCCGCCATAATGGCATCATCAATTTCGAACGCGCCGTACACGTTTTGCACGTCGTCGAGTTCTTCCAGAACTTCAATGATTTTCATCACCTGTTGGGCTTTGGCTTTATCAGTGATTTTCACCGGCATGTCGGGAATCAGGGTCAGTTCGGACGAAGCGGCGGCGATGCCCGCCTTTGAAAGGGCCTCGCTTACAGCGGAATAGTCGGTAAAGGCGGTGAGCACTTCAAAATGATCGCCGTCGCGCCGCATATCTTCGGCGCCCGCTTCGAGCACGATATTCATCAGCGTATCTTCATCAACTCCGGCGGCATCAATAAAAATCTGACCTTTGCGCTGGAACATGCGGCTGACGGCGCCCTGCTGGGCCATGCTGGCACCGTGTTTTGTGCAGGCATTGCGGATTTCGGATGCCGCACGGTTTTTGTTGTCCGTCAGCGATTGAATAATAATGCCGACTCCGCCCGGCGCATAGGCTTCGTACATCAGCTCTTCCAGCGCCCCGCCCTCAAGTTCACCGGTGCCCTTTTTGATGGCGCGCTCAATATTGTCGCTGGGCATATTCACGGATTTCGCCTTGCCGATGAGCATGCGCAGCGTGATGTTTCCCGCCGGATCGCCGCCGCCGATGCGTGCCGATACCGTCATTTCCTTGGCGATTTTGCTGAACACCTTGCCGCGGGCCGCATCCGCCTTGCCCTTTTTAATCTTGATATTCGCCCATTTACTGTGCCCTGACATAAAAGATCCTCCGATTGCTTTGCAACGATTTTCAGTGTCTGTCAGACGTTATTTGTCTGAGAACTGATAAGTGATAACCGATAAAGGTTCGGAAATAAACCGTTTTTTCGAACGTCCTGAAAATCTGATCCCGTTTCGTTTTTTAAGTTTTTTTGACCGGCCGGGGCTGGTTGAGGCTGTTCCTGCGGCGGATGGCTTTACGTTCGCCTTTTTTCTTCAGTTTGCGGAGGGCTTTTTCGACGGTTTTGTCGTCAGAGATTGAACGCTTCCGCCTTGTTTTGGGAACAAACTGAATGAAACGCAAAAGGTTTTCCGTGTTGGCGCAGTTGATTTTTTGCGGGCTGCCGGGTGTGTCAACTGTAAGAAGGGTTGCGATTTGTCCCCACTGTTCAGCGAGGCCCGGTTTGCTCCGGCGCAGGTCTTTAATGTAGTTCTTCGGATTAATTGAACCGGTCAGGGCGGAGACCACGTCCCGGATGACAAACCACCATTCATTATCGTGGAATATCCGTCGGACTCTTTTATGCTCAAAAAGTATGCTGATGATTTCGGAATCAGATTGTGTTTTATCCATATTCATCCTTTTCCTTTTCCGAACCCTGAAACCGGACAAGCCGGTTTTCCAGGGTGCGGAAATACAGTTTATTCCTCGGCGGCGACTTTGTCTTTCTGCGCGGCGGCGATAATTTTTTGAGCGATGTTGGAAGCAACCTGCTCGTAGCGGGCGAAGGTCAGTTCAAAGGAACCGCGTCCGCCGGTGATGGAACGCAGCTCGGAACAGAACTTAAAGGTTTCAACCTGAGGCACTTCGGCAGTAATAACCTGCATCCCTTCGTCCACGCCCATGCCGAGAATGCGTCCGCGCTTGGTGTTGAGAATTCCCGTGATGTCGCCCATGTATTCGTCCGGTACGGTGACTTTCATGGTCATGATCGGTTCAAGCAGAACCGGACGGGCTTTTTCAATGGCTTCATGCAGCGCACGTGAACCGGCAATTTTAAAAGCGACTTCGGAGGAATCCACATCGTGGTAGGATCCGTCGTAAAGTTCCACCTTAACATTGCTGACTTCCGCCCCGACCAGCGGGCCTTTGGCCATTCCTTCCAGAAAGCCTTTCTGACA
>JALOTS010000200.1 GCA_025457785.1 Pontiellaceae bacterium
CGGCTCATCGCATCCTGGGGCTGGAGAAGGTCCCAAGGGTTTGGCTGTTCGCCAATTAAAGCGGTACGCGAGCTGGGTTCAGAACGTCGTGAGACAGTTTGGTCCTTATCCGCCGTGGGCGCAGGAAGTTTGAAGAGATTAATCCTTAGTACGAGAGGACCAGGATTAACGTACCTCTGGTGTTCCAGTTGTTCCGCCAGGAGCATCGCTGGGTAGCTATGTACGGAAAGGATAAGCGCTGAAAGCATCTAAGTGCCAAGCCCCCTCTGAGATAAGACTTCCCTATTCGCAAGAATCTAAAGGCTCGTTCTAGACCAGGACGTTGATAGGCTGGGCGTGGAAGCTCCGTGAGGAGTGAAGCTTACCAGTACTAATTAGCCGTGAGGCTTAATCTTACTTTTATAACGGCACGCATGTGCGCAGTTCCCTAATCTATGCAGTTAATTTTTTGGAGTTCGGAGTGTTAAAGTTCCGAGTTTCGAGTTCAATCAACCCGAAACTCTTCAACTGGAAACTCCTTCAACTCAAACCACTTTTTCGGTGGCTATAGCGAGAGGGATCCACCCGTTCCCATTCCGAACACGGAAGTTAAGCCTCTCAGCGGCGATGGTACTGCAGATAAGACTGTGGGAGAGTAGCACGCTGCCGGATCTATGAAGGCCGTCTGGAGTAATCCAGGCGGCCTTCACCTTTTCCGGTTCGATCCGGAAAAAATTCAAAAACAGAGTTGCCGCTTGCTCCGTCTGGACGGCCTGTTTATAGTTCGGTCTTCGGATCAGCAGATAACGCCGCCGGTTCGGCGGATGGAGAAAAGCATGGCGGATTCAACACATATGGATGTTTCCTATATCGCGCATCTGGCGCGGATTCACATTACGGAGGAGGAAACGGCGCTGTTTCAGGGACAGCTCGATCAGGTGCTCACCTATGTTGAACAGCTCGGTGAACTGGATGTCTCGAACGTCGAGCCTACCGCACACGCGATGGCACGGGTCAACGTGCTGCGCGACGATGCGCCGTGCATCTCGCTCGACCGTGATGCCGTCATCGCGAACGCCCCCGCCTCTCGCGACGGGCAGATTCTTGTTCCAAAAATCATGGATTAAATCCGGGCGTATTTCATCCGGCAGATGACGCAGATGAACGCACGTGAGAAATAAGGGCGATGTTCTGCAAGGAGTGGATGTCCTCCCGCTGGTCCCGCATATGGTTGATAAAAACAGGTTGTGTCGGGGGTTGAATAGAAAACGTGTATAAAAAACAAGCAGCGGACGGATCGCCGTGCGGCAGACCTCTGCGGTCGGGCGTGCCGCCCTTGTCGGGTGGGTCTTTGGCTTATTCTGCCGGATCTGCCGTTACCATCCGTCCATTGCGGCGGTTGAATTTTTGGATCCACTGGCCCATGTGCAGTCGGGGGCGGAGGTCATTTCGAAATTCAATTCACCCCCGCCGATGATCTGCGGATGTTCGAGAAAGGTTTTATTGAAATCCGCGCCATTCAGGGTGGCGCGGCGAATGTACGGGCGCTGCGGGCCATTGGCCTTCGCGTTTACCACGAAGGTTTTACCGTCGGGCAGATGGATCGTCGCCTTGTCAAACAGCGGGCTGCCAATCTGATATTCTGCGGTTCCCGGACAAACCGGATAGAAACCCAGCGCGCTGAAAACATACCATGCCGACATCTGTCCGGTGTCCTCGTCGCCGCAGAAGCCATCCGGCGTGGATTGATAGAGACGCCCCATCACTTCGCGCACCCGCGCCTGAGTTTTCCAGGGCTGACCGGCATAGTTGTAGAGGTAGGGCATGTGCTGGATCGGTTGATTGCCGTGGGCATACTGGCCCATGTTCAGTGCGATCATTTCTGTCATTTCGTGGATAATTTTTCCGTAGGATCCGGCTTTCACGTCGGGCGGCGTGTAGAAAACCGCGTCGAGTTTTTTCGCGAACGCTTCATCGCCCCCTAGTAATTTGATCAACCCCGGAACATCGTGAAAAACACTCCACGTCCAGTGCCACGAGTTGCCTTCGGTAAACGGTCCGCCCCACTCGACCGGATCGAAATTTTCGCACCAGGTGCCGTCCGTCTTGCGCCCGCGCACAAAGCCGGACTCCGCGTCGAAAACGTTTTTGTAGTTCAATGCATCCTTAGCGAACTCGTCCGCCTCGGCATCCCGCCCGATTTCGCGGGCCAGTACGGCGGCGCAAAAGTCGTCATAGGCATATTCCAGCGTTTTGGCGGTCGCTTCCTTAAAATCCGGGAACGGAACCCAGCCGTTTTTCTGATAAAAATCCGCCCCGTCGCGCCCGATTGAGCGGCAGTTTTCCGGTGCCTGAGTGTTCGCATCGTGAACCATCGCATCCACCGCCTTGCCGGCATCGAAGTTGGTGATTCCTTTAACCCAGGCATCGGCCATGAGCGAGAAGGCGTGGTTGCCAATCATGCACTGACGATGACCGGGGCTCGACCAGGAAGGAAGCCAGCCGCTTTGATCATATGCGGCGAGGTTGCCCCGGAGGATTTCCGCGCTGATCTCCGGGAAGAGCAGGTTATAGAGCGGATGCGAGGCGCGAAAGGTGTCCCAGTAGCCGGTGTCCGTGTAGAGCGTGCCCTCATGGATTTTTCCGTCGTAGGGGCTGAAATAGACCGGCTTGTCCTTCTCATCGAACTCGAAGAAACGGTGCGGAAAAATCAAGCTGCGATACATTGCGCTGTAAAACGTGCGGCGTTGTTCTTCGGTGCCGCCTTCGACTTGCACACGGTTGAACGTTGCGTTCCACGCCGCATCCGCCGCCGCCAGAACGGTGTCGAAATCCCGGCCGCCGATTTCGCGATCCAGATTGCGCTGCGCCTGGGCGGGGCTGATGCAGGACGACGCGACCCTGCAGGTGATGGCCGCCCCCGCGCTGACCTTAAACCCGAAATAGGCGCCTGCGTGTTCGGCGGCGAGTTTAACCTGTCCCTCCTGAACAGCCTCCGGAGTCCAGGTGCCGTGTGAGACGAAAGGTTGATCAAACTTGATCACGAAATAATTTGCGAAATTTTCCGGCACCCCGCCCCGATGGTTGCGGCAGATGCCGACGACCTTGTTTTCACCTGAAATAATTTCCACTTCGGAACCGTTCGTGAACGCATCCAGCACAACGTAGCCGTCGCCGGACTCTTCGAAGGTAAAACGAAAGCCTGCGGCACGTTCGGTCGGGGTCACCTCCATCGTCGCTTTCCAGGTATCGAGGTGAACGCTGTAATAGCTTGGCCGGGCGATTTCGGTTTCATGGCGAAACTCGGAGGCACGATCCGTTTCGTTCACGGCCAGTTTTCCAAACACCGGCATCAGCGAAAAATTCGCATAATCGCCGATCCACGGGCTCGGCTGATGCGTCTGGCGAATGCCGCGGATTTTGTTCTGCCGGTATTGATAGAAAAACGGATCCGCCGCCGGCTGGGTGTAAGGCGCCCACACATTCATCGGAAACGGCAATGCGATCGCCGGATAGGTGTTTCCATGCGAAAACTCGCGCACGGAATCCGTGCCTTGCAGGGGACTTGCGAGATGAACCGGAGCGGATGATTCCTCGGCGGCGGCAACTGTTGCGCTCAGATAAAAAACAGCGGTGATAACGGAGGAAAATTTCATGAAGCGGTTCTTTCAGTCAATTCGTTTTCAATCACGTCGGCGATGTGGTGAAGGAGTCGGGTGTCAGCTCGATTCTTTCAGGATGGAAACACACGCCACTTCTTCAATCCAGTCAAAAATGTACGGATATTTTTTAAAATGCAGAATGAGCATCGTCCGGTTTATAAAGCGGAGGGGAATGCTGTTTCCGACACGGATTTTCCGGCAATATTTTCGGGTTTACAAAGTTGTTTATCGGGTGCCTGCGCGTCGTTTTCTCTGCGGGGTATCAGTGTTTTAAACCGTGTCTTCGGGGCTGTTTTTCCCCGTTGACCCAGATTTTAAACCGGGCGAGGAGTTTTGGCATGAATTCCGCGTGATACGTGTCGAGCGCTTCAGTGTGCTGTCCGCCCTCAACCGTCCAGAGATCTTTCGGTTCGCCGGCTTTCTCGAGCAGAATTTTTGCGTGTCGATACGCAACTGTCCCGTCCGCCGTTCCGTGAATTAGCAGCAGCGGAACGGGTGCAATATTTTGAACGGTATCTTTCGGACTGAACCTGTTGCTGATCAGCAGGGCGGCAAGCGGTTTCATCAGAGTGGTGTGATCCATCGCGACACCTTTGTAGGAGGAAAAGGCGGAATCTGTTGCGATACCGATAACCCCTTCGAAGCGGTTGTTCCCGGCGACAGCCAGCGCATTGGCTCCGCCGATGCTTTGTCCAAAGAGAATGATTTTGTTCTGATCAATATCGGTCCGGGTTTTGATGTATTTGACGGCGGCAACAGCATCCTGATAGACGCCTTTCCGGGAGGGTTTGCCCCCGGACTTTCCGTAGCCCCGGTAGTCGAAAACAAACAGGTTAAATCCGTTGGCGGGCAGCCACGAGACGAACGAATAGTGGGCGCTCATATTCTGGGCGTTGCCGTGAAAATGAATGACCGTTCCGATGGCTTTGCCTGTGGCTGGAATGAACCATCCGGAAAGCGCTGTGCCGTCCCGGCTTTGGAAACGGACTTCTTCAAAGGTGTACCCGTCCGCTGCCGGAGTGGTGTACAGTTGATGATCCGGGAAATAGAAGATTTTACTGTCCAGTCTGGTCCATGCGGCGAGCGCAATCACGATGAGGATCATGAGCCGCAGGTTTTTTGTTTTATATTTCATGGTGTATGCAGAGCTGTTTCTAGCAGGTTGGCGGGCGGGGCGGCAAGCGCGGCGGCGATTTTATTTAATTTTTTCGAGCCGTAAAAAGTGAGCTGTATGATAGCATTTGCCTCCGCATGGAGTTTGGGGAATTGATGGGGAA
>JALOTS010000009.1 GCA_025457785.1 Pontiellaceae bacterium
ATTCCACATCAGAACGCTCAATAAAAAAAGGCGTTCCGCCGGTCAGCGATTGGCGGATGAACTCGCAAAGTCAAAAACAAGAACCCTTGAACAACTCAGGAAATGTTTTGAGGCCGTCATTCCAAAACGTTTGCTTGTTCAGAATGACAGCGGCAGCCACAGCAGGAGCCGCATCTTCACCAAAGAAAATATAAAACCATACCTTCGAAGGTATGGTTTTCAATCACAGCAATATAATATTTCAGAAAATGTGTACTGTTCACTGATGTGAGAGTTCGATTATCCTTCTCCGCATGAACTGGGGTTGCTTATCGTTCATTATTTTATTTCCCGTCGGAATTTTAATCTGGGCGGCGGGGGAGATCCGCCGCCGGAATGCCATGCCGCCCGAAGAACTCAAAAACCTCGAAGACGAAGAGAAATTCGGACCGATTAATGAAAAACTGAACTGCATCTTCTGCCATTCAAAAAACTGTGTGCGAACCTCCTTGTTTACATATTCGATTGAAGGACTTTTCTCCGAGGACAATCTGCTTAAACGCAACGACTGGCGTAATAGCCTCATCGGTGCGTTTTTTAATCCAAAAGAATACGTCGATCCGTTGCAAACAAAAGAAACACTCAAAGCACATTGTATGAAATGCGGGTCGCACTGGGAATTGTTCGCGCCGGAAGATAACGGGGGATGATCAGCCGTCGTAAGTTTCAAAACAATTCCAAAACCGGCCGCGCAAAATGGCGATGGTTGGTGATAGCATTCTATAAGACAAAAAAGAATGTTCCCTGCCCGCCTGTTATGGCATGGTGTGTACATGAATATTCTTTTTACAGGCGATATGGTCGGCAGTACAGGACGACAGGTTTTTTTGCGCGTAACACAACGTCTGCGTGCAGAAGGCCGGATTGATCTCGTCATCGCCAACACCGAAAACGCCGCAGGCGGACGCGGGCCGTCGCCGGAGATTGTCGAGGCGATCTTTGCATCCGGTGCCGATGCCCAGACGCTCGGCGATCACGTCTGGGATGATAAAACCCTGACTAGCCTGCTCAACACCGAACCGCGCCTGATCCGTCCGGCCAACTTCCCGCCCGCTGCCGCCGGACGCGGCATGACCACAATTGAAACCGGCGAAGGCCCCGTCTGCATGATCTCGCTGGTCGGCCGCGTGTTTATGGATCCGGTCGATTGCCCCTTCCGCACCGCCGACCGGCTGATCGGCATGGCAAAAACAAAAACGATTCTGGTGGAGTTCCACGCGGAAGCCACTTCGGAAAAAATTGCGCTGGGCCGTTATCTCGACGGACGAGTCACCGCTGTACTGGGAACACACACCCACGTCCAAACCTCGGACGAAACGATTCTGCCAAACGGCACAGCCTATATCACCGACCTCGGCATGACCGGTCCGAAGGACTCCGTGATCGGCCGCGAAGTGGAACCGGTTGTTCAGCGTTTTATCACCGGCATGCCGCAAAAGTTTGATGCGGCAAAAAAAGATCCGGCCCTCGAAGGGGTTATTCTGGATATCGATATGAAAACCGGCAAAGCCCGTTCGATTGAACGGATTCGTGCGCGGGAATAGGTTGTATTTTTAATTTGGAGGAATTGATATGGACGCATTACTCAATCAGGTTGAAGCCCGGATTCTCGGATCACTGATCGAAAAGCAGATCACCACGCCCGATTACTATCCGCTGACGCTTGCCGCGCTGACCGCCGCCTGCAATCAGAAAAGCAACCGCAACCCCGTTACCGCGCTCGACGAAAAAGATGTCGCCCGCGCCATGCTGACACTGCGCGAAAAACATCTGGCGTGGGAAACCGCCGAAGCCGGTGCCCGGGTGATGAAGTATAGCCATAATCTGGCGCAGCACTTTACCTTCTCGGACCAGCAGCTGGCGGTGCTGTGCGAACTGATGCTGCGCGGCCCGCAGACCGGCGGCGAACTGCGCACACATTGCGAACGCATGTTTCCGCTGGGCGACAGCGAACAAACCGACGCGATTCTCCAGTCGCTCATCGACTGGCCGAACACTCCGCTGGCGGTCAAACTGCCCCGAGAACCCGGCCGTCGCGAAAACCGCTATGCACATCTGCTTTGCGGCGAAGTCGTCCTGCCCGACGAACCGGCCCGCCGTCCGCCGCCGGAAGCTGCGACTCAAGCCATTCTTGCGGAGAACGAACGAATCGCCGCGCTCGAGGCAACCGTTCAGCAACTCCGCGCCGAAGTAACCCTCCTGAACGGGCAATTTGCGGAATTCAGAAAACAGTTTGAATAGTCCATGGAAGATAAACGGAAAATCTACAGCGTCGCCGAGCTGAACCGCGCCGCGCGCTTCACGCTCGAAAACAGCATCGGCGAAGTCTGGGTCGAAGGCGAACTCTCACGCGTGACACTCCAGTCGAGCGGCCACTGGTATTTTACGCTCAAAGACGAAGCCGCCGCCGTTTCCTGCGCCATGTTCAAGCAGAACAACGCATCCGTTTTATTTGCTCCGAAGGACGGACTCAAGGTGCGCGTTCTCGCTCAGGCCAGCCTGTATGAGCCGCGTGGAAGCTATCAGCTCATTGTCCGGAAGATGGAGGAGGCCGGCAAGGGATCGCTTCAGGAACAGTTTGAAAAACTGAAAGCCAAACTGGCCGCCGAAGGCTTATTTGATGCCAGCCGAAAAAAGCCGCTGCCGATGCTGCCGCAGAAAATCGGCGTGGTCACTTCGCCGACCGGCGCGGCGGTTCGTGACATCATCAACGTCCTGACGCGGCGGTTTCCAAACCTTGAAATTCTGCTCGCCCCCGTCCCTGTACAGGGCGACGGCGCTGCGGAAAAAATCGCCGCCGCCATTACTTATTTGAATAAAGTAGGACAGGCTTCCAGCCTGTCTGCGCCAGATGCGCAGTATTTTATCCCGTTCATGCCGCTTGATATTGAGCAGCGTCACCTGCCCCACTGGACTCAACCCGGAGCAACCTACTTTATCACATTCCGTCTGGCAGACTCCCTCCCTAGAGAAAAACTTGAGTTGTGGCATAAAGAACGCGACGAATGGGCAAAACGCCATCCCGCACCTTATTCCGACGAAGAAAAAGAAGAGTATGCGTGCCTGTTCAGCGAACGAATCAATCAATGGCTGGATGCCGGATCGGGCTCCTGCCTGCTGGCGAAAAAAGAAAATGCGAGAATTGTGGAACAGGCGCTGCAACACTTCGATGGAATCCGCTACAAACTCGGTCCTTATGTGATCATGGCAAATCATGTCCACGCCCTCGTTTCTCCAAATAAAGAATACAGCCTGACGGACATCCTTCATTCGTGGAAATCTTTCACTGCGAATGAAATCAATAAAGTATCAGGAACCAACGGCACCCTGTGGCAGGATGAATCGTATGATCACATCGTGCGAAGCCCGGAAGAATTGACATTTTATACACACTACATTCAAAAAAACGTGAATCAATCAAATGGAACAGCCCTTACGCGGGCAGACAGGCTGGAAGCCTGTCCTACGTTTGAAAAACCCATTGATATTTTAATCGTCGGGCGCGGCGGGGGAAGTATTGAAGACCTCTGGGCATTCAACGAAGAGGTCGTCGCCCGCGCAATTGCCGCCTCACACATCCCGGTAATTTCGGCGGTCGGGCACGAAATCGATTTTACGATCAGCGATTTTGTCGCCGATGTTCGCGCTCCCACCCCGTCGGCCGCCGCCGAACTGGCGGTGTCCGTCAAGACTGAACTCGAAACACAGCTTGCACGAACAGCCGCACGGCTCAGCCGGTCGCTGAAAAACCGCGCAGAGGTCTTGCGCGAACGGATTCCCGGTTTCCGCCAATCCATGGTTCAGGCCCTGCGGGCCGGCTTACGACAGCGGCAGCAGCGCGTGGATGAAGCAACCATCCGGCTGACTCACGAACTGAAAAATTCAGTCGCCATTCAGCGCCAGCGTTTGCCAAGGCTACAGCAAACGATGATCCATCGACTGGAAAGCTCAGTAACCGGACGCAAACAGACGTTACGGCGTCTTGAAGTCCAGTTGCGGGCATTGAACCCGCTGGCTGTACTGGATCGCGGATACAGCCTGACACAATCAAAAGACGGCGCTGTTATCCGCGATGCCGCCTCCGTCAAAAAAGGCGACACATTGAAAACCCGTTTTGCAAAAGGAACTGTAAAATCAGAAGTTATAGAGTAGAGCAAGCGTTCCGCCGACGCGCTTTGCGCTATGGCGGACAAGCCCGCCTGCTCATGAACGAGCGGGACGCTCGTTCTACATTAAAAAGGAATAATTATGAGCGAACAAACGATCGATTTTGAAAAATCACTCGAACGGCTGGAGTCCATCGTTGAAGAAATGGAACGCGGCGAGCTGTCGCTTGAACAGATGATCAAGCACTTTGAAGAAGGCTCAAAGCTGGTTACCCTCTGCTCGGCGAAACTAAACGAAGTGGAACAGAAGATTGAAAAGCTGGTCAAAAAAGGCGGTGCAATGACAACCGAGCCGTTTGAACCGACAGAGTAAGGAATCCATCAAAAACGAACTGAACACTTCATACAGGGTCACGGAAAAACCGAAGGTCACAAAGCTCAATTGTTCCTGTAACGTTGCGACCTTTTACGGCTTGCGGGCAATTTATTTACATGCCGGGTCCGGAGATGTACTCCTGCAGGTTTTTGATCAGAAAATCCTTTTCGCTGACCATATACTTAATGATGTCCCCGATGGAAACAATTCCGACCACCCGGTCTTTGTTCATAACCGGAAGATGCCGAATCCGCTTGTCCGTCATCAAATTCATGCAGCTTTCCAATGTCGTGTCCGCAGAAACCGTGGTCAGATTCGTTGACATGATTTCATTGACTTTGACACCCTTCCCGCACTGATCTTTGAGATAAATTTTACGGATAAAATCCCGCTCAGACAAAATCCCGACCAGTTTTTCCCCATCCATGACCAGCGCGGTTCCGACCGCCTTTTCGGCCATTTTGGCGATCACATCGCGAATGCTGGTGCCGGGTGATGCACAAACGAGTTCTTTACCTTTTTTCTCAAGCAGTTTACCGACCGTTCCCATACGAAATATCCTTTCTGTTCCGGTTCTGAATTGAAACCCCATCGCCGTTTTACCGGGTTAATATAGTCAAAAGCCCTCGCGCCATCAAGCCTTTGAAGTCCCTATTTTTACGTTTTTTCCAATATGACGGACTGGCGCAGAACACAGGGACCGCGTTACGGAGGTAAAAAACCGGCAATGACTTCCAAAGCCTGGAAAATCCGATAGAGTATCCGTCATGAAAACAGCACCGGTAAAAACAAAAACGGTTTTAGTCACAGGCTGCTCCTCCGGCATCGGACTGGCGACCGCCCGGCTTCTCAGAGAAAAAGGATGGCAGGTCGTTCCGACCGCCCGCAAAGAATCTGATCTGGCCGCCCTCCGTGCCGAAGGGTTTGATCCCGTCGCGCTCGATGTAACGGACAGCGCCTCGATTGCCGATGCGGCCAATGCTGTACTGACCCGCTTCAACGGACAGCTCGGAGCCATCGTCAATAATGCGGGCTTCGGCCTGACTTCCGCGATTGAAGATGCGCCGCGCGCCATGTTCCGCGATATTTTTGAAGTCAACGTCTTCGGGCTGCAGGAGCTGACCAATCACTTTATCCTCCTTTTTCGCAGGCAGGGCTGCGGACGCATCGTCAACGTCAGTTCAGTACTGGGCGAGCTGAGTCTGCCCTTTGCCGGAATTTACTCGGCATCAAAATTCGCGGTTGAAGCGCTTTCCGATGCCCTGCGCCGTGAACTGTTCAACTCCGGTGTCGCCGTTTCCGTTATTCAGCCCGGACCGATTGAAACGAAGTTTTCTGTAAATCTGGCTCAGCGCACCGAAAGCTACACCGTAAATCCCGATTCCCCGTTCACCGCGTTCTATGAAAAGCTGATTGACACGCGGAAAACCGGCAAAGCGCACCGCACCGCAGGCGCATTCATGAAACCGCCGGAAGCCGTCGCTGAGAAAATTTTCCACTGTCTGGAAAGCCCGCGACCGCCCATCCGCGTCCGCGTTACCGCTGTCGCGCATTTCGGCGCCTTTGTCCGCCGGGCCCTGCCTGCCGCACTGATTGATGCGGTGATGGTTTCAAGGCTCCGGAAAAAACTGTTCGCCGGAAAGAGAGCTTGATTATTTCCGTTTAAGAACAGCGCGCCAGCCAGTGGGCATGGCGGAATAAACCGGCAGTGGGTCATGACTCACTTCACGTGCATGGGCGATGATATAGAAGGCATCCGGATCATCCATTTTGATGAGTTCAAGAACCTGTTTAACATTTTTCCGTCGGCAGACCACCAGTATTTCCTTAACCGGCCCGTCGCGCCCTTCGCCCTCAAACGTGGTTACAGCCTGCCCGGCCTCGCGCAACCGTGCCGCCATCGCCTCGCCGGCCCGGCGGGTGAAAGCATGCAGGGCGACATGCCCCAGCGCAATTTTCCGTTCAATCGCAATCCCCGCCACGTTGCCGGTGGCGAACCCCAGTCCGTAAAAGACGGCCAGAACCGGCGCGGTATAAATCTGTTTTACAATCGCCGAGATAATCGTCACCCAGAGGGTCACTTCAAAGAAACCGAGCACAAACGCCAGCCGGGTCCGTCCCTGCACGGTGACAATCGTCCGCACCGTTCCGATGGAAACATCGACGATCCGGGCAAAAAAGATAAACAGGCCGGTCAGTAAAATATGCAGTGTCACAGCAGCCTCCGGTCAGCCGTGATTTGTCGCATCAATTACTTCAAGAACGGCGGGGACTTTTTCCTTCAGTAGGCGTTCGATTCCGTTTTTCATGGTCATGCGCGCACCCATGCAACCGCGACAGCCCCCCTGCAGTTCCACATACACCCTGCTCTCTTTGACGGTGACAATTTTTGCGCCGCCGCCGTGCCCGGCCAGCGCCGGATTAATGTCCGTTTCAAAAACCTTTTCAACCGCGTTGAAAATTTCAGCATCTGTCATAATCGACTCCTTTTTGTCAAACGCTACCTGTTTTGCTTCACGGGGTCAAAAATTGAATCCGCCAAACCGCCATTTTCTCGCGGCAGGGAACATAACACAACAACCCGTCGTTTTTATTTTTTTTCTGTTCAGGAAAAAAAGATTGGTTTTTTTTTCAGCTCAAGCAGAATCCCCCGTTTAAAAAACCGGGAGAAAATTAGTTTATGGAACATCTTATTGATTGGATTGTCGGAATTGTCGGCCAATGGGGATACATCGGGATTGTCGTGATGATGTTTCTGGAAAGCTCCTGTTTTCCCTTTCCAAGCGAAGTTGTCATGATTCCCGCCGGTTATCTGTCCTCTCCCGCCTATTTGAATTCCGCAAATTACGTTTCCGGACATGAAATGAACCTGTGGACTGCCGTTTTCATGGGCATCATCGGAAGCTGGCTGGGGGCACTGTTTAATTATTATCTGGCGCTTCTTCTCGGACGTCCGTTCCTGATCAAATGGGGGAAATATCTCCTGATTTCGGAAAAGAACTTTGAAAAAGGCGAACATTTTTTCCGTCGGCATGGAGAAATCAGCACGTTTACCGGACGGCTGATTCCGGTTATCCGACAATATATTTCACTTCCGGCCGGCATCGCCCGAATGAACATGGGCCACTTTCTTTTCTGGACCGGTCTTGGGGCCGGCATTTGGGTAACGATTCTGACAGTCATCGGATATGTGGCCGGGCAAAATCGTGCGCTGATTGAAAAATACTCGCGGGAAGCCACGATCCTGACGGTTATCGGTTGCGTCATCATTGTCGTCGTTTACATGATGATCCAGCGGCGGCGGAAAAACCGCCGGCTGTCAGCAGACGCGGAATAAAAGACCCGGTAATCCGCCCGTCCGGAATTTACATTCTTTACTCAACCGGGCGAAACGACTTCTGGAATTTGTGCATTTTCCGGTAATACTTTGCCAGCACCCGCGCAAACCGGATGACATCACGAAACGGCGCAATCAGACTTTTGTGCCGTTTGGGCTGTTTTGTTACGCGGACCGATCCGACCCGGATGCGGCGGGATGCAATGTTAATCAACGTTTCATATTCGGAAGGAAGCGATGACTGTTCTTCGAGAATAAACGGCAGCACATCACAGCGGTAAAACCGGAACCCGCACGGCGGATCCGGCACATACACCCGAACCAGCCGGTTCAGCCAGTAACTCATCGTCCGGATCGTCCAGCGGCGGACGATCGGAACACGGCGCAGCCGGGCCATCCGGTTGCCGATCAAAACCGGCAGATGTGTTCGTGCATAGGCCGCCAGAAAATTCGGAATCTCATCCGGGTCATGAAAGCCGTCGGCATCCAGTGTAATCACCGCATCAAATCCCTGCGAAAGAACATACCTGAACCCCTCGGTCAGCGCGGCGCCCTTTCCCCCGTTGACAGTTCGGCGAATCACTGTTGCCCCGGCAGCCTCGGCATACGCAGCCGTTTGATCCGTTGAAGCATCGTCCACCACAATCACATCCGGCAAATAGGCCATGGAACGGGTAACCAGGTCGCCAACGTTCCGCTCTTCACAATGAGCCGGCATCAGCACCGCAACCCGTTTCACTTCTTTATGCTGGGGAATCGTTTTCATCAATCGGTTCTCTTGCCGCCAGCTCATCCGCCCGATAGGAGGAACGCACCAGCGGCCCGGCGGCCACCCCCGTAAATCCAAATGATCTTGCTTTGGCGGCAAGACTATCAAACTGTTCCGGAGAAAGAAAGCGCTCAACTGGATAATGCTCACGCGTCGGGGCCAGGTACTGCCCCAGCGTCAGCAACCGGACACCCGCCGCAATCAAATCTTCCAGACATTGGAAAACCTCCTCATCGGTTTCGCCCAGACCGAGCATTAACCCGGATTTCACCGGACACAGGCTGCCGGGAGTGCCCGGCAGGCCCGTCCTGCAGCTCCGCTCCGCCGCCTTGCGCAAAGTTGCCAGCGATTTTTCATAGCTGGCCTGCGGACGAATCACCGTCTGCAACCGTTTGACTGTTTCGAGATTATGATTAAATACATCCGGCTTCGCGTCCAGCACGATATCGAGATGCTCCGCAAAATCGGGGGTCAACACCTCAACCGACGCTTCAGGCATGGCCTCCCGGACAGCGTAAATTGTATCGGCAAATGCCTGCGCCCCGCCGTCGGGCAGATCGTCGCGGGTCACGCTGGTTATTACGACATGACGCAGGTTCAGCCGCCTCGCGGCTTCAGCGACGCGGGCCGGTTCACCCGGATCAATTGGTTGCGGCGTTCCCGTGCTGACGTTACAAAAGCGACAGTTGCGCGTACAGACATTGCCGAGAATCATCACCGTCGCGGTTCCCCTGTTCCAGCACTCGTGCCGGTTTGGACACTTCGCGCTGGCGCAGACGGTGTTCAACTGAAGACTCTCCAGCAGTTTGCTCACATCCGGATAATTCTGATCCGTCGCAATCGGCCGCCGCAGCCACTGCGGCAGCCGCTGCGCCTTCGGTTTCAGTTTGGGACTCAGGTTTTGCATAATCCGGGCTATCCTGCCTGAACTGTCTCCGGAAAAACAGCCTCATTCATCAAAATGATAAAGCGTAAAATGCGAAGATTTTTAATCGCGAAGTGCGGGAATCCTTCACGTTTATCCGCAAAAGAAACAACCGATTTCCGCAGGAAACAGATCAGGAAGCAGGGGACAGGAATCAGGCTCGGCGGAGAATTGTTCTGAGCATCTGCGCGGCTTCGCGGCGGGAAAGCAGGATGGACGCCATTAAATAGACGATCATTCCGGAGGCAATTGCACCGCCTACGGAAATAAACTGCGCCAGTTTTCCGGCAAGATGATTTTCCAATATCTGGAAAATCCAGCCATGAATAAAGATCACCGCCGCCCCCATAACCAGCGCGGCGATCAGCGAACGTCCGACTCCGGCAAGAATGGAAAGCCAGCCGGGAGATCCAATGCGCCGGCCCAGCCGCCAGCCGAGAGTGAGGCCGTTAAACGCTTCCGAGACCACGGCAGAACCCGCCAGGCTCATGGCTTTAAACTCAGATGGGAGGGTCAGGGTGAAAATCAGATTGAGCGAAAAGTTGATGCCCACGCTGAACACTCCGTTGCGAAACGGCGTACGGGTGTCGCCCAGTCCATAAAAGGCCGGAACAAAAACCTTAGCCAGTCCGAAAAAGAAAAGCCCCGGCGCATACACCCGCAAAACCGCCGCCGTACGGTCAACCGACTCCACATCAAACGCGCCCCATCCCAGTAACATTTCCGTTACCGGACGGGCCAGCGCCATAAGGCCGACCGCCGCCGGTATCATCACAAACAGAAGCATGCGCAAGGCACGGTTAATGGTTTCGCGAATGAGCGTTTCTTGACCGATGGCCGCCTGATTGGAGAAAACCGGCAGTAAAACCGTGCTCATGGCCGTGGCAAGAATGCCTTGCGGGAAATAGAGCAGCCGCTCGGCAAAATACATCGTGGCGGCGGCCCACGGGGTTGCCCAGCGCGCCATGATGCTGTTAATGGTCATATTGACCTGCGAAACCGACTGGCCCAATGCGGACGGGCCCATCAGTCCGAGAAAACGGGTCACCTGCGGATCACGCGTGTTTAAATCAACCCCCGGCCGCCAGCCGAGCCGGTACATCGCGGGAAGCTGCGCCGCCAGTTGCACCGCGCCTGCAACCAATACGCCGAACGCAACGCCCGAAATACGGTCTTCGGGACTGACACCCATCCGCGGGCAAACGAACAGCACGAAGGCAATCCATGTAACATTCAGCAGGCAGGGCGTAAAGGCCGGCAAAGCGAACCGTCCGAAGCTGTTGAGAATTCCCTGTGACAGGGCCGTGAGACAGATAAAAAAAAGGTACGGGAGCATGATACGCAGAAGCGGCAAAGTTTGCGTACCGCGACGAAAGGCTTCAACGAGAGGCGGGAAAAAGGTCAAACCGATACCGGCCAGAACAATCCCGATCAGCACTGCGCCCAACAGGGTGATAATCCGGCGGGCAAAACGCCAGGCTGCAGGCTCCCCTTCCCGGGCGCGAACCGCTGAAAACACCGGGACAAACGCGGAGGACAGCGCACCCTCGCCGAACAAGGCACGGAACATATTGGGTATGCGAAAGGCCACCACAAAATCGGACATCACCGAACTGGTTCCGAAAGCCGCCGCAGTCACTGTTTCGCGCAGCAGACCGAGCAGACGGCTCAGCATCGTAAAGGCGCTGATCGTGCCCACAGAGCGAAGAATTCGTTTCGATTCCATAAAGTCCGCCGTTAAATGGTTGAAGTCTGAGGAGCCAACGCCTTCCACTTTTTATGCAGAAGAAAAATAACCAGAAGAAAAACAATGGAAAATCCCGTGCCGATCCAGGATTTGGAAATCCAGTCGGTTGTTCCGAAAAGTCCGATACGGGTGTTCTGATTATCCATAAAAAGGCGAAAAAACATCATCACCCAAACCCAGCCCGCATGAAGACCGATGGCGACATAAACTGATTTCGTCCAATGACAGATAACCGAAAGTATAACGCCCATAAAAAAGAGGGTTCCCGCTTCCTGCCAGAGGGTTTTTGAGGCGCGGGCAAATAAATCATTGAAAAGAAGAAAGCCGGAATTCCACTGATTAAGCACCGCCGGATTTAACGGTCGCATAAGATGCACCGATGAAAAGAAGAGACTTCCGAAAATGATTGCCGGAATCAGGCCCAGACTGTTACGCAATGAGCCGAAGACAAACCCGCGGAAAAGAATTTCTTCGAACAAGCCGACCGCCAGTCCGCTGATCAAAATCTCAACCGTTTTGAAAACAAGACAGGAAACCGGCCTGTCGTCTAAGTCCCAAGCGAAAACCCCCGTCACCGCACCGAGCAGATAAATCAGAAACATCCCCGTGACGCCCAGCAGAATTCCGAGCCGAATCAGCGTCCACCGGTCAGGCACAGAGGGAAGCCCGTAATCGGCCCGGCTCCGGAATCCGCTCAAACGGTATGCCGGATAAAGGAAAAGCAGCACCGAAACGAGGACAACACGGGCGGTAACACGATAGAACGGAGCATCCAGCACAGATCCTTTTGCGGCAAACTGCTGTATCATTTGATAAACCCACGGAGCGGACAGCAGCGCAAGCGCCGGCGCAAAAAGAAAAAGCAGCGCCAGCGGACAAAGAGGACGTAAACGATCCCGGGTCATTGAAAAAGAGCCTCCTTCATATTTCTGTTTTTATCAAAGTTTGGAACTCGCAACATTATAGAGGCTTTCGTATCTTACAACCCGAAACTTGATGATCTAACCTGTGGACTGTGTATGAATAAAATTCCAGGCCGCCTTTTGGCAGGCAATGAAAAAATTCTTTCCGCATCGTATGATGAGTTCAACCGCATCGCGGTGGACCTCGACCTGACCAGTCAGGCGAGCCAGCCGCCCCGTACCCGGCAGAAAACCATCGCGGAACCCGTCAGTATTTCCGGACACGGCACCTTTGCGGGGAACTCCACCACCACAATCCGGTTTGAACCCACCGATCGCGAAGGCTGGTGGCTGTCGCGATCCGACCTGCCGAATGCGTTACCGATCCGCGTAACCATTGATAACGTCTGGACGACCGGATCGATTGTCAGCAATATCGTTCTGCGCGCCGGCGGACCGCACAACTATGTGCGCATGGTTGAGCACATTATCTCGCTGCGCATGGGAATTGATATCGACAATCTGATGATCAAGATCAGCTCCGGAGATCCGCCGTTGTTTGATCGGGGAAGTCTCGACCTGCTTGAAGCTCTGGATCGCGCCGGACGGCGTGCCGTAGATCGCCCGGTGAACTACATAACGGTCAAAGAGCCGGTAACCCTCTGCTGGGATCACGGGCAGTTTTTAACGGTATCGCCCAATACGGGCACGGTACCAAAACTGGTTGTGGATGCGGCCGTCAACTTTCCAAACGCCATCGGAAAGCAGCGGATCATTTTCCCGGTCAACTGCACCAACCTCCTGACCGGCGCGGAAGCCCGCACCAACACGCCCTACGGAAAAATGATTTACTGCAAAACCCTCGGCAAAATTTTTGCGGACATCCGCAACCTCGGGTACACCAACAAAAACATTCTGATTGCCGGAAAAAGGAAATATCACAATCAGCCCCGGATGGTTCGCAACGGCAAATCGCTGGAGCCCATCTGGCACCGGAGCACGCTCGATCTGCTGGCGGCGGCGGCACTGATTCCCGAGGGACTTTTTGTCGGCGAAATCACCTCCTACAAGGCGGGACACCGCCTCGACTGCGATCTGATTACACAGCTTTATCTGCAAGACCTGCTCACTTTCATTTAATTTATCTATGACCCCGCTGCGTCAAACCCGCGTTCTAATCGTTAAACTGAGCTCGCTCAGCGGCCTGTTTCACGCCCTGCCGACGGTTCATGCGTTAAAAACCGGCATGAACGCCTTCATCGACTGGGCCGTTCAGCCGGAATACGTTGATCTCGTTCGCTGTTTTACCGATGTAAGCGCTGTTCTGTCGTTTCCCCGGTACAACCTGATCCAGGACGGACCGAATTTTCTGAGAGAGTTGTGCGAAACCCGTTATGACTACGTCGTCGATCTGCAGGGACTGATGAAAAGCGCCGTCATCACCGCGCTTGCAAGAGGAAAGAAAAAGATCGGTCCGTCCGGCACACGTGAAGGATCGCAGTTTTTTTATCATCAGCTCGCGGGAAAAAAAGACAGACAGCGACACGCAGTGGATGAACTGATGGATATCGTCCGCCACCTGCACCTGACAGTTCCGGAAACCGCCGAATTCCCGGTTGTTTTTCCAAAGCATTCAGACCTTGGAAAGGGACGGCAGATCGCCCTTTGCCCCGGCTCACCATTCGCCGGAAAAAACTGGCCGCCGGAACGTTTTGTTCAGACCGCAAAACAACTGAAACAGGATGCCGATACCACGTTTCATCTGGTCGGCGAACCGGCAGATCATTGGCTGTGCGAAAAAATAGCGGATGAGATCGGCGCCGGAACCTTGAATCATGCCGGAAAAACAACGCTAGTTGAACTGGGCAGTCTGCTGCAGGAAATGAATCTGCTGATTACCGTCGAAAGCGGCCCGATGCACATCGCCGCCGCCGCCGGCACACCGACACTGGCGCTGTTCGGCCCGACCTCGCCGCTGCGCACCGGCCCGTACGGCAAACCGCACCGCGTGATTGAATCCCCCTTCCGGCCCCTGGAAAAAATAATTTCTAAAAAAACCCGGCTGAACGACCTGCGCTATATCGAGGCCATCCCTGTTGAACCGGTCGTTCAACAGGCCCGTGAAATCATCCGGCAGACTGGAACCCAATGAACCCGCTTCGCGAACGAACCGAATACTTCTGCCTGCAGGGATTAATCGGCATTCTGAAAATCCTGCCGGACCGTCTGATCGACGGCATATTCCGTCTTTTGGGTGCTCTCTTTTTTCTGTTGGGCACCCGCCGGCGCAACCTGACGCTGAGAAATATCCGGATCGCCTTTCCCGAAAAAAGCCGGAAAGAACGGCTCGGCATCGCCTGGCGCTCTTTCCAGAATATGGCCCTGTTTACGGGCGACAGCTTTCGCATCACCGCAGGAAAACTAACCCTCGAAGAGATTAAGTTGATAGTGGATGACACGGATATCAAAAAATACCGTGCCATCCGCACAGACCCCGGACGCGGTGTACTTCACCTGACCGGGCACCTTGGAAACTGGGAACTGCTGGCCAACTACGCCGCCATTTGCGGATATCCCTCCAACATTATCTCCCGGCAGGGAAACAACCGCCTGATTGATGCAAAAATTGTCGTGCCGGGGCGGACCCGCTACGGAAACAAAATTTTCTATAAAAAGAACGCCCTGCTTTTCATTGGAAAAGCTCTCTGTCACGGCGAGGCGGTCGCCTTCCAAATCGACCAGAAAATCAGCAGAAAACAGGGTGTTCCGGTGCAGTTTTTCGGACGGGAAGCGATGGCCATCTCCTCTTCCGCCGCACTGCAAATCCGGTTCAACCCGCTCGTTATCCCGGTCTTTGTCGTTAAAACCGGCACCCATCGCTATAAACTGCTCGTCGGAGACCCCGTTGAATGGATTGATGACGGATCTCCGCATGAGGAACAGATTCAAAAACTGACGCAGCGGCATCAGAACCTCATCGAAGAGATGATCCGGCAGTATCCTGACCAGTGGTTCTGGATGCATAACCGCTGGGGGCTTTCATGAAAGCGCTCCTGCTGACCGACGGAAAACCGGGCCACGAAAACCAGTCGATCGCCCTCTGTCGGCATCTGGGTCTGGAGTTTGAAAAAGTCACCGTTTCCTATCCCTGGAAACCGGCCAAAGCGCTCTCCTACCTTTTCGATCATCTCGGGATTTACACCGGACGCATCTTTCAGATGTCAGAAATCGGAAATCAGAAGTCAAAAGTCAGCAAAAGCTCTTCCCGCCGACTTCCGGCCTCTGTCCTCTATCCTCCATCTTTCGACCTGATCATCTCCGCCGGCTCGGCCGGTTTTTATCCGAACAAAGTGCTGGCCCGGAAACTGGGAATTCCGAACATCGCCATTTTAAATCCGAAAGGCTATCGGCCGGATTTCACACGCATTCTATGTCCCGCCTACGATCACCCTCCGAAACGGGATCACATCGTCGAACTTCCGCTCAACCTGTGCGCCGCCGATCCATCCTTCTTCGCTGAAAAAGCCGCTGAGTTTAAAACAAAGTATAAACCGGACAAGTCATCGGCGGTCGGATTCATCATCGGCGGGCCCAACGCCATATCGACGATTGATGCCGCCACGCTCAAAAAACAACTGGAACAGGCGTTTGCGCTGACGGAAGGCTGCGAACACTGGGTAACCACTTCGCGCCGGACTCCGAAAGAGGTTGAGATGATCATTGAAGAACTGCCTTTCGACTATCAACTGATCAACTCCCGCGACGGCTACAATCCCGTTCCGGCCTTCATCCGGCTTTGCGACCGCCTGTTCGTCACCAGCGATTCCGCCTCCATGATCAGTGAATGCGCCAGCTTCGGAACGGCATCCGTTGAAATTCTGATGAACCGCCAGCTCAAAACACCCAATAAATTTCAAGAATTTATCCAGGGACTGGAAAAACTGGGCGCGGTTCATGTTTTTGACGGCACAACGGAAAACGCCCGCAAAAAAATAGACCTCTCAGCCCTATTGAAAGAACGCCTCAAACCGATTATCAAATTTGAGCAGAATCATTGACAGCAGAATCATTGACAGCAGAATCATTGGAGAAAAACCTGCCATGCCGATTGCTTGTAAATTCACACCGAGAATCCTGTCACAGGATGAATTTCATGCCATTGATAAAATAGTTATGAAGCATACCTTTGACATCCAAAATGAGATGGGTCGGCTGTTTGACGAGAATATCTACCA
>JALOTS010000201.1 GCA_025457785.1 Pontiellaceae bacterium
CCCGCATTCCCCCGTCCCGGCGCACCGCCGCCCCCGCCGCCGCCGCCCTGCCGCCGTCAACACACAACAAAAGGAATGCTGCCCTCTGGGTATGTCTTGAGCTTTCAGGAGTGAACACAGATCAGGCTTCAGGGCCGCGAACCCAGCACCACCGCCGGGTTGTTTCGTGGCTTATCCGTGGCTTACGTCAAATCTCCGTGGCTTAAGGTGGACTTACGGCGTTTATTCTATAGCGGAACGGAAGGGAACCCTTGAGACCGCCGCCGCAAGGGATTTTTAAACGAAAGCCTTGTCATTATTGAACGAAACGCTTGTTTTTGGATGGTGCCCGGGGCGGGACTCGAACCCGCACGACCTTTCGGTCAAGGGATTTTAAGTCCCTTGCGTCTGCCATTTCGCCACCCGGGCAATTTTTCCTGCCGGTTTAAAAGTTCAAGGACGCTATCAAAACGAATGACGTTAAGGACAGAAGATTTTAATCAGGCCGGTGTGTTTTTACGCAGGGCCGAATTCCGTATTCCTCCGGCGCATCGAAAGATTGTTCCGGCCCTTCGGAGAGGGGCCTGAGACGGGCGGTTTATCCGGAGCCGCCGGCGCGTTTCAGGAGTTCGCGTTCGGCCCGGGTGAGCGAATGAATTCCGTGCTGCGCGGCTTTATCTAAAATCCGGTCGATTTCGGCCCGGCTGACGGGGCGCCGTTTTTTGCGGGCAAACCGGTTTTTCGCTTTTTGCAGAAGATCGGGGCGTCCAATGATGGCCGCGTAGATGTAGCCGACGATGACACCGCAAAGATGCGCGCCGTTGGCAATCTGGCTGCCTGATCCGTGGCGGACGGTGCTGACGAATTCATACGTGCCTAGCGCGAGGACGAGCGCCCAGGCTTTAATCGGGAACAGTCCGTATATGTACAGTCTGGCATTCGGATAGAGCGCGGCATAGGCGCCGAGCACACCGAAAACGGATCCGGAAGCTCCGATACAGGGGATGTTGTTTTCCAGAGAAAGCAGCGCCCATCCGATCCCGCCGAGAATGCCGCTGAAAAAGTAGAGCAGTAAAAAGCGGTTTGTTCCCAGCGTCCGTTCAGTTTCCGGGCCGAGGAAAAACAGTCCCAGCATGTTGGAGAACAGGTGCATGAAGTTCTGATGAAGGAATTGGTAGCTGATGAGCTGCCAAACACTGAGAGATGCCCACCAGTCGGGGTACAGCGCACCGAAGAAGCTGAGCGGGAAACCTAAAATATGCTCGATGACATAGGCCGTGATGTTGGCAAGCAGCAAAAATTGAACCCCGAATGTCATGGGGTTTGGGTTGCCGTATATATCTTGAGTTGCAGATCTCATAATGGTCAGGACTATAGTCTATTTTTAATGGATTGCAAAAGCCTGCGTCTTGGATTAGTTTTGCTGCTCAGTTTTATAAATTCCGGAAGAGTGACATGGCAGATCTATTTATCAGACCCTATGATCAGCAGCGCAGATCGCCTGCGCGGTTTATTGTGACAGCGCTGGTTGTTCTGGCGGCGGCGATCGCTTTAGTCGGTTTTTGGATCTGGCTGGACAATCGTTCAGGCCGGCAGCCGGACTCGGAGCTGGTGTATAACGTGCCGCCCGCCGAACCGGTTTCTGCCGTCCCGCAGACAAACCCGGCTTCAAAGCCTGTTTCGTCTTCATCTTCCGCCGCCGCTCCGGCGGGCCCTGACACCCGGCAGCTTTTTGCCCGGGCTCAGAGTCTTGCCGCTTCCGGCAGTCTGGAACAATCCCGCAAACTGCTCGATCAGGTGATCCGGACAACAACGGATGTGAATTTGAAAAACAACGCACTGCGTGTGCTGGGGCGCGTGAATATGCAACTGTTTCTTTCTCCGGTTCCGTCGCCCGAAAAAAAGAGTTACATCATTCAGCCGGGTGATTCGCTTGACCGGATTGCCCGGCAGAATAAAACGACGATTGATCTGATCCGCAAGATGAATGACATCGAAGGAACTCTGATTTATCCCGGACGACGGCTCCTTCTTCCCGCTGAACCGTTTGTGATTCACGTCCGTAAATCCACCTGCACGCTGGATTTGATGATGCAGGGAAAGTTAATCAAGCGGTATATTGTCGGGCTGGGTGTCGGCGGGAAAACGCCGGTTGGAAACTTTAAAACCGTGGTTCATCAGATGAATCCGGACTGGACCCCTCCGGGCGGCGGAATTATTCCGTTCGGCGACCCGAAAAATGTTCTGGGAACCCGCTGGATGTCGATTCAGGATGCAGCCCATCCTGAAGTTCAGGGTTTTGGTATTCACGGAACGCCCCAGCGTGAAAGTATCGGCGCTGAAACCAGCAACGGCTGTGTGCGGATGCTGAACGAAGAAGTTGAAGAGCTTTATATGCTGATTCCCCGCGGAACCGATGTTGTTATCAGCGAATAAACGATGCGGTTCCGATAATCCAAGGAGTAACATATGCCTCCCTATACATTGACTTTTGAGAAGCCGGTTCTTGAACTGGAGAAAAAACTGCGCGAGCTGGAAACCTTCAGTAAAAAGCAGTCCATTGATGTTTCGCATGAAATCGAACGGATGAAAGAAAAAATCGATGCCACCCGCGAGCAGATTTATTCCAATCTGACCGCCTGGCAGAAGGTACAGGTCGCCCGTCATCCGGAGCGTCCCTATACGCTGGACTACATTAAAAACATGGCCACCGATTTTGTTGAAATCCACGGGGATCGCATTCATGCCGATGACCGCGCCATCATTGGCGGCTTTGCAAAAATCGACGGGCGGAAGGTGATGATCATCGGTTCGCAGAAGGGGCGCGACACCAAGAGCAATCTGGAGTGCAATTTCGGATGCGCCTATCCCGAAGGCTACCGCAAAGCCCTTCGGCTGATGCGGCTGGCTGATAAATTCAATGTGCCGATTGTTACGCTGATTGATACCCCCGGCGCCTTTCCGGGACTTCAATCCGAAGAGCGCCACATTGCGGAGGCGATCGCCGTCAACTTGCGCGAAATGTTCAATCTGCGTGTTCCGGTGGTGGTTGTTATTATCGGCGAAGGCGGCTCCGGCGGCGCGCTGGGCATTGGAATCGGCGACCGGATTCTTATGTTTGAACACGCCTACTATTCGGTGATTTCGCCCGAAGGGTGCGCGGCGATTCTGTTTAAAGACCGCGCTTATGCGGACAAATCGGCCGAAGCGCTGAAAATTACCGCGCAACACTTGATTGAACACAAGCTGGCGGATGAGATTGTTCCGGAGCCGAAAGGCGGGGCCCACACCGATCCGCAAGCCGCTGCTGAAAATCTGAAGAAGGCGATTTTGCGGAATCTGGCGGAATTAAATGAAAAATCCACTGAACAGTTGTTGAACAGCCGGTACGATAAATTCCGGGCGATGGGCGTTTTCCAGGAATAAATCTTTTCCCGACTTATAAAATTTATTGTTCAGTGCGGATTAAACCGGTAAGGTGTTCCGCGTCGGGCGGTGTTTCATCAGGAGGGAAAAGCAGGTGGCTGAAATCAAAGCTGATACCGCCAGGCGTGTCGCCGAAATACAGATGGAAACCGCTGTCATTGCCGCGACACCGTGCGCCTGCCGGCATCCGCCAAGGCCGGTTTACTGAAGTTGATCAAAGGGGCCGAAGCCGCCGGCTTCCGCTTTAAGTTGGAAAAAGCCGCGCCCGGTGATCCCGGCGGAAGAAGGCTGCTGCAAAAACAAGAACGGGGATGAAAGAAAACGAACAGATTATGACGATGGAGGAAGACGAGTACGTCAAAATGGCGGAACTCGATGACTCCATGTGGTGGTATCGCGCTCTTCACCGGCTTGTCTTTTTTCTTCTGCGCCGGTTTCTTCCGAAACAGGGGGTAACGGTTTTGGATGCCGGGTGCGGCACCGGCGGGCTTTTGAAGTTTCTTTCTCGACAGGAGCCGAAACTGAGACTGCACGGGGTGGAGCTGTACGGGCGGGCCGCGCAGATTGCGGCATCCCGGTCCGGCTGTCCGGTGAGTTGCGGCTCTGTTAATCAGCTTCCTTTTGAGGAGGGCGGTTTCGATGCGATTGTCTGCTCGAACGTGCTGGAACAAAAAGGGGTTGATCCGGCGCAGGCCGTATCTGAGGCGTTTCGCTGTCTGCGTCCCGGCGGCGTTTTCATTGTCAGTGAGTCGGCCAATGAATGGCTGAAATCCTATCACGACAGGCGGGTCGGCGTGGCCAGACGGTTTACGAAGAATGAACTGGTATCGATTCTCAGGGACACGGGATATGACATTCTGTATTGTTCGTACTGGAATTCGCTCCTTTTTCCGCTGGTTATTCTGCGCCGTAAAGTGTTCAGCCCGCCGGAATCCGGGAGCGATGTGAAATCTTACGGCCGGGTTTCGACCGTTTTTTTTAATGCCGTTATGATGATGGAGCGAATTTGGCTGCGTGCGGGGTGGACATTTCCCTGCGGGGTCTCTATTATCGTCGCCGGAGGGAAGCCTTATGAATCCTGTGAAACCTGAAATCGGCCTGAGTATCGTTATTCCTGTTTATAACAGCGCGGAAACTTTGCCGGATTTGGTTGGACGCCTTGCGAATCTGCCGATCAAAGGGAAATATGAACTCATTCTCGTGAATGACGGCAGTCAGGACAACTCCGCCGAAATCTGCCGTCAATTGACCGAAACCGCCGGTTTTCCCGTCACGTTTGTCGATCTGTCCCGCAACTTCGGGGAGCACAATGCGGTTATGGCGGGACTCCACCAGGCCCGGGGAAAGTATATTGTTAATATTGACGACGACTTTCAAAATCCGCCGGAGGAAATTGTGCGGGTTTACGAACATGCGCTCAAAGGAAATTATGACGTGGTTTATACGCGGTATCCGGAACGGCATCATTCGGTCTGGCGGGTTTGGGCTTCA
>JALOTS010000202.1 GCA_025457785.1 Pontiellaceae bacterium
CCTTAAAAAATACCCGGAAGTTATCCCGCAATACGAAAAAACGATTCAATTGCTTGGAACCAACCCGTATCACCCTTCTCTACGGCTTCACAAGCTCAAAGGACACCTTGAAGAGTTGCACTCTGTCTCCATCAACATGAAATACCGCATCACCATCGAGTTCATGATTCAGGACAACCTCATCATTCCCGTTATGATCGGCTCTCACGACAAGGAACACCTATGAACCTGCACATCACCAAAGACGAAATCAACCGCCTGCCGATCCGGCAGTATGAAGGACCGATCCACCTCGTCCGAACCTTGGAAGAAACGGAACAGGCCGCTGAAAAAATGAGCAAGGAAACCCTGCTGGGGTTCGACACCGAAACCCGCCCCTCCTTCCGCGTCGGCGAAAGCTATCGGCCCGCCCTGTTGCAACTGGCAACGCAAAACGAGGTCTTCCTCTTTCAGCTCAAACAGACAGGTCTTCCGCCAAAACTGCGCGAGATCTTATCCAGCCCGGACATCATTAAAGCCGGAGTATCCATCAAAGACGACCTCAAAGAACTGCGCAAACTGGCCGACTTCGAGCCCGCCGGATTTGTAGAGCTGGCCGAACACGCCCGGAAAGCGCACATCAAAAACCTCGGACTGCGCGGACTGGCCGCCCTGCTGCTGGACTTCCGGATTTCCAAACGCGAGCAGACCTCCAACTGGGCCCGCACCGAACTGACCGAATCCCAGCTCCGCTACGCCGCCACCGATGCCTGGCTCGGCCGCGGAATTTATCTGCACATGAATGGCCTCGGTCTGATCTAGACCCTTCTCCGAAGGGCCGGAACAACATGTTATCGTTCATAATTTGTTGTCGTTTTTTATCTTTATGCGGCAATGAAAGGTCACCCCGACAGGATTAGACGTTGGTTGCCTGCCTGTGTGTGTACGCACACAGGCAGGCGGCTCCGCTGCCTTGAACCCTTCAACCTTAAAATACTGATTTCCAAAGCTTGGAAAAATTCGAAAAAACCGTACTCTATCCCGGTTTAAGAGAAACAACTATGAATGAGAAATACCCTTTTTCTGAAATCGAACCCAGATGGCAGGCCTGCTGGAATGAACACAGCGCCTTCAAAACCGATCTGTCCGACATCGCACAGAAGTATTACTGCCTGATGATGTTCCCCTACCCGTCCGGCAAACTGCACGTCGGCCACGGACGCAACTACATCATCGGCGATGCCGTCGTCCGCTACAAGAAAATGCACGGGTTCAACGTTCTCTCGCCCATGGGCTGGGACGCGTTCGGCCTGCCCGCCGAAAACGCCGCGATCAAGACAGGCACCCCTCCGCGCGAAAGCACCCTCAAAAATATCGCCGTGATGAAAGAACAGCTCGCCGCCTGGGGCTGCTGCTACGACTGGGACAAAGAGGTCACCTCCTGCGAGCCGGAATATTACAAATGGACACAGTGGCTTTTCATTCAACTGTTTAACCGCGGACTGGCCTATAAGAAAAAAAGCAACGTCAACTGGTGCCCAAGCTGCGCAACCGTTTTGGCCAACGAGCAGGTTGTGGAAGGCCTCTGCGACCGGTGCGATTCCGTCGTAGTGCAGAAAGCCCTCGAACAGTGGTTCTTCAAAATCACCGATTACGCCCAGCGCCTGCTGGACGACATCGACAAACTTGAAGGCTGGCCGGAGCGCGTAAAAACCATGCAGCGCAACTGGATCGGACGCTCCGAAGGAACCGAGGTCGATTTTGCCCTCGTCCCGCGGGATGACGGCGCCCTCGATAAATCCGATAAAGTCTCCTGCTTCACTACCCGCGTGGACACGATTTGCGGCTGCACCTACATGGTTCTCGCCCCCGAATACGCTCACCTCAAAGAAATGGTCGCCGGATTGCCGCAGGAAAAAGAAGTTCTGCAGTTTATTGCCGACAGCGCAAAACTGACCAACCTCGACCGCGAATCCGATGTCCTCGAAAAGAAAGGCGTTTTCACCGGACGCTACGCCATCAATCCCTTCACCGGCGAACCGGTCCCGCTGTGGGTCGGCGACTACGTCCTTATGTACGGAACCGGCGCGGTGATGGCCGTGCCGGCGCATGACACCCGCGACTGGGCCTTCGCTAAAAAGTACAACCTGCCGATCAAGCTCTCCATTCAGAATCCGGAACGTTCGCTCGTTCTTACCGAAATGGACAGTGCCTACACCGGAGACGGCATGTGCAGCGATTCCGGCATCTTCACCGGCCTCCCCAATCGCGATGCGATTGACGCGATGACCAAACACGCCGACACCCACGGCTTCGGCAAAGGCACCATCAATTTCCGTCTGCGCGACTGGCTGATTTCCCGTCAGCGCTACTGGGGCGCGCCGATTCCGATCGTTTACTGTGACCGCTGCGGCATGGTTCCCGTCAACGACGAAGACCTGCCCGTTCTGCTGCCGACCGATGTCGAATTCAAACCGACCGGCGAGTCGCCGCTGAAAGGTTCCAACGCATTCATGAACTGCTCCTGCCCCAAGTGCGGAGATCCCGCCCGGCGCGAGTCCGACACCATGGACACCTTCGTCGATTCAAGCTGGTACTTCCTGCGCTACCTCAACGCCCGCGACGGCTCGCAGGCGATTGATACTGCGGCCTGCAACAACTGGCTGCCGGTTGACCAGTACATCGGCGGCATCGAACACGCCATTCTGCATCTGCTCTACGCCCGCTTCTTCACCAAAGTCATTCACGATCTCGGACTGATCAGCTTCGACGAACCGTTCAACAGACTGTTCACGCAGGGCATGATCTGCAAGAAAAGCGATTTCGACGGCAAGCTCTATAAAATGAGCAAATCCAAAGGCAACGTCGTCAGCCCCAACGAGCTGATCGAAAACTACGGCGCCGACACCGTCCGCCTCTACACCCTCTTCATCGGCCCTCCGGAAAAAGAGGCCGAATGGAACGACAGCGCCGTCGAAGGCTCCTTCCGCTTCCTCGCCCGCATCTGGCGCCGCGTCTGGCAGCACCGCGACCTGCTTCTCGCCTCGAAGACGCTGGTTCCGGATCTCGGAAAAATGGAAAAACCGGAGCGCGACCTCTACCGCAAACTGAACGAATCGGTGCAGAAAATCACCCACGACCTCGACGGCGCGTTCCATTTCCATACGGCCATTTCAACCATCATGGAACTGATGAATGCCATCGACGAAACAAAGCTCGATGAAAACAGTTCCGATCAGGCCAAAGCCGTCTTCCGCGACGCCATCGAAAAAGTGATCGTCCTGATCTCGCCCTTCGCGCCCCACATCGCCGAAGAGCTCTGGAAAGAACTCGGACACACCGGCGGAATCCTTTCAGCCAAATGGCCGGAAACGGTCGAAGCCGCGCTGCACCGCGACAAAATTCAGATGGCCCTGCAGGTCAACGGCAAAGTCCGCGGACAAATCACCGTGCCGTCCGCCGCGACGAAAGAGGAAATCGAAAAACTCGCCGTCACCGACGAAGCCGTCATTAAATGGACCGAAGGTAAAACCATCAAAAAAATCATCGTCGTCCCCGGCCGCCTGGTGAATGTCGCGGCGGGTTGATTCACTGCGGAAACGGCTTCAACGCCTGAAAAATACAGGTTCCAATATTTGAAAAAAAACGGCAAAGTCTATCCGATTTCTGAAGACAAGGAGTCCTGAATGAATTCTCCCGGAAAAAACCATCGTTTTACAAAACGGCTTTTGGCGCAGTGCATCGGAATGCTGAGCATTGCCATCTCCGCCGGGGCGGATAATATCAGGTTCATTAATTCCGGGGATAATCAGAACTGGACCAATGCCGACAACTGGATCTGCACGAATTCCCTGAAAAACCATGTTATCCCCGGAGATGATGATGAAGCAAGAATCGGCAATGCCGCAATGCAGATTACCACGCCTGTTACAGTCGGTAATTTTAAAAGCGGGGTTGGCGGTCCCGCAAACGTTATCATTAACGGCGGATCGCTTCTGGCCGTCAAAACCTGCGAGTATAACTCCGCCTGCTATCTTTTTCCCGGAACCCTGGTCATTAAAAACGGGGGTTCTGCCGCATTCGGCTCCTATTTCATGGTCGGATTTAAGGATACGCAGGGAGGTGTTGTAAAAATTCACGACGGAACCGTCCGAGTCGCCCGCGTGTATTTCCACAATGAACAGTATGAAGGGGCAGATCCGCTCGACACACGCACAACCATTTATACCGGCGGACTGCTGGAAGTCGGCGCACTGGAACTCAATGCCGGCGTGATGGATATTGCCGGCGGCGCCGTGGTTGTCAAAAACATCAGTCTCGAAAAGGTGTTCCAGTGGATCGAGGATGGACGGCTCACTGCCATGGGCGGCAAAGAGGGATGGAAAATCAAAACAACGTCAGATCCCGCCACCGGCTATATCACAATGGTTGCGGAACCGGCGCCTGTCAACACACCCGTTGCGGACGGCGTACGTGCGAAAACCGGCCTGAGCGCTGTAAATCAACTCCTCATCGGCTTAACGGGAACCGGACTGCTGTTCCTGTTTACAGTTCCGGCTGCCTTTTACCTGTACAGGCGGAAACAGAAATCAGAAAAAAAGAAGCTCGATGAAGAAAACGGATCAACCTATAAATATTGACGGAGACATACGGACCGCATTGGGCAGGCTTTCTTTGTAAAAAACAGGGTTCAGATTCTTCCATCGAAGAATCTAAAAAAATCAAAAGTCCGCAGAGCCCCCTGCCCGTGCGTGTATGCGCACGGACAGGAAACCGCTGCCCTGAATACTGATGAGGAAGGGGCCCGGAAGCGGGGGTCGGTGTTTGTCAGCCGGTTGCGCCGGATGCGGGAGAGCGCTCCAACCGCATCGCCGGTTTGCAGGC
>JALOTS010000203.1 GCA_025457785.1 Pontiellaceae bacterium
TATCGCCATCCTTCACGACTGGCAAGCCGGTTCAGTAAGACATCCAGCGCAAACAGGCCGAGGATCGAAAGGTTGATTTGACGCACGAGGAGAGGGCGGGTCTGCATCAGTTTCGTTTGCTCGAACAGCAGCAGAAAAAATCCGATGATCGCCACCGGACCAATGACCCGGGTTAATCCATCTGTCAGTCGTTTTAACATGAATGTGCGGTATTCTTGTGTTTTTACCTTTGATCGTCAAGATATGTAGGAGGATAGTTACGCTGTGCGCGTACGCACGACTGATCAGGGCGGACTGTGGTATGAGGAAGCGGGCATAATCGCAACTCTCGACACAAACGAACCCGCACCTGTGTTTTACGCTCCGGTTATTACAGAAGGAACCGTTGTTCTTCGGTGGAGCAGCCTCCTCAACCACCGCTGCTCTCTGTATTATTCGACAAACCTTTTGAACGGGTTTTCCGTGCTGCCCGGCGATATGCCGGGAACGCCTCCAATGAACACGTATACCACTGCGGTGAACGGTTCTGCGACAGGGTTCCGGAAGGTCACGACGGAGGAATAGGAAACAGACATTCTGCGAACAACGCCTTGCATGGTATTGTCAACCCGAAGAAGGGTCTGGAAACAGTCGTTTCCGGTTGCGTTTCCAGACCTTGGAAATAGCTTTATTTGGCGCGAAGATCGCGGGCCATCAGCTCCGCAATGCGCGTGGCAAAGGCGGCGGGATTCTCGACCTTCGAGCCTTCAGCGATATGCGCCAGATCGCGCAGCAGTTCGACGCTTTCGCCCAGCTTGGGATTTTCTTTGTCCGCCTCGTACATCGACTGCACCGCCGCCACGGCCGGATGCGCCGGATTAAGTTCCAGCACACGTTCCGCATCCGGAACCGGCTGTCCCATGCGGCGCATCATGGCCTCGATGTGCGGGCTCATGCTGTACTCATCGCCCACCAGACAGGCCGGGCTTTCCTTGAGACGGGTCGATAAACGCACCTCGCTGATGCCGCTGAGCTTTTCTTTGACGAAGCCGAGGAATCCTTCGAATTTTTTCTTTTCCTCTTTCAGCTTGTCGCTGTCGTCCAGATCGCCCTTGTTGGCCGCTTTGAATTTTTTACCTTTATATTCGCCCAGCTGCGGCATCACAAACTCGTCAATCGGATCCAGGAAGAAGACCACTTCCCGTCCGTCCGCCTTGAAGCCTTCCAGGAACGGGGAGTTTTCCGCGATGCCGCGATGCTCGGCCGCCAGCGTAATGATCTCGTCCTGCCCCTCTTTCATGCTTTCGACCACATCGGCCAGCGTGCGCATTTCGCCCGGCTTGGTCGCCGTGGTTTCAAACAGGAGCAGGTCGGCGATTTTCTCGCGGTTTTCAAAGTCGTTCTGCAACCCTTCCTTGAGAATCGAACCGAATTCAGCGTAAAAGTTCCGGTATTTGTCCAGGCTCTGGAGCTTCATTTCGGCCAGCGTTTTTAGAATCCGTCCGGTCAGATTACGCCGGATTTTGTCGAGTTGCGGGTTTTCCTGCAGAATTTCGCGCGACACATTCAGCGGCAGGTCGGCGGCATCGACCACCCCTTTCACAAACCGCAGGTAGGTCGGCAGCAGATTTTCAAACTCGTTGCTGATGAACACACGCTGAACATACAGATTCAGATGCGCCTTCATATCGCCGCCCATGAGAAGATCAAACGGCTTTTTTCCCGGGATAAACAGCAGCGCCTTGAATTCGATAGCCCCTTCCGCGTTATAATGGATCACCTCCGCCGGATCGTTGAAATCGTGCGAAATATGTTTATAGAACTCATTGTACTCTTCCGTGGTAATGTCGCCTTTCGAGCGCAGCCAGATCGCCTTGCGGGTGTTGAGCACATCCTCCGTCTCGTTTTCCTCGCCGCTCTCCTTATCCTTCTTCCGGGAGAGCAGAACAACCGGATGCTCGAGAAAGTCGGAAAACTTCCGAACCAGCGATTTCAGCCGGTATTCTTCGAGATACTCCGCCGCATCCTCCTTCAGGTGCAGCGTCACCGATGTGCCGCGCACAGCGCGCGACCCTTCGGAAACGGTGAACGATCCGGTTCCCTCGGAACTCCAGCAGACCGCCTCCTTGCCGTGCATCCGCGACTCAACCGTCACCTTGTCGGCCACCATAAAGGAAGAGTAGAAGCCGACCCCGAACTGGCCGATCAGTTCCGGATTATTGGTCGCGCCGGACTCCTGCAGCCTGGCCAGAAACGCCTTGGTTCCGGAATGGGCAATGGTTCCAAGATTGCGGACAATGGACTCCTCATCCATCCCGATCCCGTTGTCGGAAACCGTCAGGGTTTTGGCCTCCTTATTGACGGACAGCGTAATCTTCCAGTCTTTGTCGCCTTCGAGCAGGGTCTCATCGGTCAGCGCCTCAAAGCGGATCTTATCAATGGCATCGCAGGCATTGCTGATCAGCTCGCGAAGAAACACCTCGCGGTGCGAGTAGAGTGAATGCGTAATCAAATGCAGCAGCTGCGAAAGTTCGGTTTTAAACTCCATGGTTTTTTCAATCATTGAATACCTCCGTTTTAAATAAAAAATTGAATGAGCGGCGCAGGATATAGAAAAACCCCGCCGGTAAAAAGAGGAAATTTGTGTCGTCCGGGACGCGGGGTTTCCAGCATTCGGAACAGCCCGGCAGATTCCCCTGCGCCTCAAATCATTCTGTCCAAAATTATTCTGCCCCTTTTTTCAGTCTTTTTGCACAACTGTGTAACGCGACCCGCTCCCGTCTGAAACCAGCAGCAGAATGCGCCGGCCCTCCGTTTCGGACAGTTTGGCCATAACCTCGCTGACTTTTTCGACCGGCTGCCGGTTCACACTGAGAATTAGATTGCCGGGCTGCAGGCCCGCCCGCCACGCAGGACTGTTCGGTTTCACATCCGTGATCACAACCCCGCCGCTTCCGTCACCGCCGGACTGCGGGCCCGGTGCGCGGTCCGCATCATCCACGGTCATACCGATCCGCTCCAGAATCTCCGGATCGGCGGCGGCAGCGCGGCCGTCCTTCATTTCTTTGGTGACCACACGAACCTCCTGCATCGCCCCGTTCCGGCAGATTTTGAACAGAATCTCTGTTCCCGGAAGGGTCGATGCAACCCGGTTGCGGAACGTCGAAGCTTTCTGAACAGCTTTCCCGTCCATTTCGATCACAACATCGCCCGCCAGCAGACCGGCTTCTTCGGCAGAGGAGCCCTTCATCACCTGGGAAATCAACACGCCATCCTTCTGCTTAACCCCAAAGCTTTCCGCCAGATCATCATCCAGATCCTGAATATAGACCCCGATCACACTGCGACATATTTTTCCATGATCAATCAGCTGCTCCTTGATCTGCATGGCCTGATTAATCGGTATCGCAAAGCCGATCCCCATATACCCCCCGGTCTTTGAAAAAATGGCGGTGTTGATTCCGACGACATCCCCGTTGATATCCAGCAGCGGTCCGCCGGAATTCCCCGGATTAATCGCCGCATCGGTTTGAATAAAATCACCGTATTCCGCAATCCCCACTCCGCTGCGTCCCTTTGCGCTGACAATTCCGGCGGTGATGGTCTGGCTCAAGCCAAACGGATTCCCGGCGGCCAGTACCCATTCTCCCACGCGCAGCGCGTCCGAATCCCCCGTTTTCAAATACGGAAGATCTTCCGGATTGTTAATTTTAATCAGCGCCACCTCCGTTTTGGGATCGCTCCCCACCACGCTGGCCGAAAACTTCCGGCCATCGGACAAAATAACAGTAATCCGGTCGGCGTTATTGACCACGTGATTATTGGTCAGAATGTACCCGTCCTTTGAAATAATGAACCCCGACCCCTGACCCTCCTGACTGTACCGTTCGGGTTCCAGTTCCTGCGGAACAGCCATCTGCCCGTACCGGCCCCACGCATCCCGGTAGGGCTGAACTCGGTAGCCGTACCGTGGAATTTCGATCGTGGCCTCAACATCAATAAAAACCACGGCAGGCAGTGCGGCTTCAGCAATCTGCGCAAAGGCATCGCCGGTCTCCCTGAGAATATTTCCCGGAGCCGGCTTCTTGGCATCGCCGGTCAGACAGATACTGAATACTAAAAAAAACGTCAGACATAACTTTTTCACAGAAACATTCCTTTCGGACCGGTTGTTCGTAATTGGGTTTTACTCTCTGTAACGGCCCGTTCCTGACCGTCAGCGGGTCTCTTCTGTTATCTGCCCTCAACGTTGAACCGCCTGCATTACCTGTCTCTTTCATCCGCATTACATTGCGGAAAGGTTTCCTTAAATTTTTGTAAAAAAACTCTTTGGCGACGGCTTCGCCGCGCCGGATCCAGCATCACGCCCGGAACAGCCCGATTCCGAGATCTGTTCCAAAAGATGGCTGGATTTAACACGATGGAATTTGTTTTTTGAATTAAACCTGCTACCTTTCGAGGGTTGAATTTTGTTTGCGAGGCGGCCGGGTTGTTAACGGCGGAAAGGAAGATACGGTCATGAAGATGAAACGTCTATGGATAGCCGCTTTTGCGCTGACGGCAGGCAACCTGATCGCCGCCGTTACGCTCGATTTTAATGTGGCATCCAATTTCACCGGGGCGACCCGTCTTTATGCGGGGATCGGACAAACACTGACGTTCGACTTTACGTTGGACGGGGCGGGAAATGTTACACTGAACGCATCAACCGGAAGCACTGTACCGGACGTAATCAGCACGGTAAACAGCTGGGATGGTGCCGCAGGAACAGTCAGCAACCCCGCGCTCTTCGGTAAAACCTTTACACTGACCGCCTTTGCCAAAAAAACCGCCGCAGCCGCCAACATGACCTTTGACGGCGCGGATACCGGCGGGCTGG
>JALOTS010000010.1 GCA_025457785.1 Pontiellaceae bacterium
TATTCGTACCGGACCTTAACGAAAGTGACACGTTGCCAAAGTGTAAATACCGTTGAAAAATACGTCTATTATCTGGAGGTCTCGTTTTTGTTTTTTTCACTGCGTCGTTTCTCGTTCAAAGTCCGACAGCAGGCATCCTATAACAAAAAAATATATTGCGTGGACAACGGACTGGCTGTGGCAATGGGTTCCCGAGTGAGTCCTGACGAAGGACGTCTGTTCGAAAATCTTGTCGCTATCGCCCTTTGGCAAGAGACGCTGCGAAGCAACATGGAGTTGTTTTATTGGAAGAATGCGCAAAATGAAGAAGTCGATTTTGTGAAAAAGGAGGGTGCGCAGATCATTGAGCTAATTCAGGTTTGCCGTACCTTGGACGATCCGAAAACCCGGGATCGGGAAGTTCGAGCCTTACTGAAAGCAGGCGATGAACTGCGGTGTCAAAATTTGCTGGTCCTGACCGCCGATCAGGATGAATTGCAGACCGTCGAATGGTTTGGGCTGAAGGGAACGGTTCGGTTTATGCCGCTCTGGAAATGGCTTTTAACGGTAAACAGAAGGATTCTATGAATGCAGTAAAAAACTTTTTTTGGATCACGACAGGGATTCTGGTTTTATTGATCCTGGCGGCGTTGAGCACGTCGATGAATTATGCGGACGGTCTGGTCGGATTCATGGCGCAGGGCTGGCCGGCGGATGCCGCGAAACGCATTGTTGCCAATCGAAGTCAGGCGCTTTGGCATGCCTCCTTTATGGCGCTTGCGGCTGCGGCGGTTTTTGCTCTGTTTACGTTTCAGAAACTCGCCGGCGCAGTTCGTTATAAAACGGCGATTGCCGCCGCGCTGGTTCTTCTGGTGGCCGGGGATGCGCTGCTTCTTGCCCGGCATTATATTCAGCCGATGCCGTCCGGTTATGTTCAGGCGAATGCGCTCACCGATTACCTCAAGAAAAATCTGGGAACCGGGCGAGTTGCGCTGCTCACTCAGGAGAGCATTTACAATGTATGGGTCGGGTTTTTGCTGCCGTACAACCAGATCGACACCTTCAACTTCGCCCAGATGCCGCGCATGCCGGAAGACTACAAAAACTTTTTATCCGCCGGTTCGAAAAACCCGTTCCGCATGTGGCGGTTTTCTTCTGTGAAATATCTGCTGGGTCCGGCGGCCTTTGAAAAACAACTGCCGCCCGGACAGGTGCAGAAGGTGTTTGCCTATGATCTGGCCCCCGCCGAACAGGACGGGTTCCGGCTGGTCGCCAACCCGAATGGCGCTCACGCGGTCTTTGAACTGCTCGATTCCGTGCCGCGTTACACTCTGCTGACCGGCTTTCAGACCGCTGCGGATGATCAGGCGCTCGCCCGTCTGGGCGGAACCGGTCCTCTGTTGAACGGAACACCCGCCGGAACGGTTGAGACGGTTCAGTCCCGTCCCGGCTATGTGAGTCTGAAAACTCAGTCCGGCGAACCGGCCATGCTGCGTGTTGCTGAGCGCTGGGATGCGGATTGGAAAGCCAAGGTGGACGGACAGCCTGCGCCGATTCGGCGGATCGATTATCTCTGTATGGGTGTCGAGCTGCCTGCGGGGGATCACGAGGTCACGCTCTGCTATTCGCCTTCGCGGTTCTTCTTCTACATGCAGTGCGCCGGCTGCCTGATCCTTTTGTCGGCCCTTACCGCAACCATCCCACGGCAGCGAATCCGTAACCAAAGCTTAACTACGCCGGCGTGACCTCTCGCGTTTTATTCACATCGCACCTGCCGTGCCCGCCCTGGATATTCATACTGCGTGTAAAGTGTTATTGATTGCGAAATTCACCGTTCGCGACGCTGGCGGGCTTCACAAAAAAACCGGCGGGTGATTGGCCCGCTGGTGGCGGCAACCGCTTGTTTCCTGAAAAATGAAAGCGGTTGCGAACATCCTTTTTTGAATCACTCGGTTTTCTCGCCCAAGCCAAAAGAAGCAGTTGTCTGCGGATAAACGCAGCGGGGCGCGCAGATGAACACAGATTTTTTTGTTGCTCTCGGAAGGGGGGAGACTACTATTCCGCCACTGGTAGCTTCGCAGCGGGGGTGCCTGGGCCGTTGCTTGCAGGTTAGCTCAGCAAGTTTGTAAAACAGCCGTTTTAATGAAATATCCGTAATCAAACCGGCAAACAGTAAATGATAAATTGAATAAAATAAGGGGAATCGTAATGAAGCAAATAAAGTTGTCTGTGATTCGAATGTCTTTGGGCTTGTTGGGGCTGCTCCCTGCGTGCGGTGTGTATGCTCAGGGAACAGCGTTTACCTATCAGGGCTGTTTATCGGACAATGGTGTCGCAGCGGATAATGTTTATGATTTGAAATTCAGTGTTTGGAATGCTGCGGTTGCTTCAGGTCAGATTGGATCAAATTTGACAGTGGTCGGGGTGAATATCAGCAATGGTCTTTTCAGTGTTGAACTTGATTTCGGTGCGGATGTTTTTACGGGGCCGGATCGGTGGCTGGAAATTGGCGTTCGGACGAATGGCGGGAGCGGGTTTACAACGTTGTCTCCCCGGACCGCGATCACGCCGGCGCCTTATGCGATGACGGCAGGGTTTGCGGCTGAAGTTGCCAATGATTCGATTGGATCTTCTCAAATCGCGGGAAACAGTATTACCTCCTCTGATCTGGCTGATAATTCTGTGGGATCGTCCGAGATTGCTGCGGATACGGTTGGCTCTTCTGAGATTGCGGCCAGTTCAGTCGGCTCTTCCGAGATCAGTGATAACAGCATTCTGGCTGCTGATATTGCAACGGGCGCTGTGGGGGCAGATGAAATTGCCGCTGATGCGGTGGGCAGCTCTGAGATTGCCGCTGATGCGGTTGGTTCTTCTGAGATTGCGGCCAATGCGGTTGGCTCTTCCGAAATCAGTGATAACAGCATTCTGGCTGTTGATATTGCAACTAACGCGGTGGGAGCTTCTGAAATTGAGGATGGATCTGTCGGGACAGCAGAAATTGCAACGGGTGCTGTGGGGGCAGATGAAATTGCCGCTGATGCGGTGGGCTCTTCTGAGATTGCGGTCAGTGCAGTCGGCTCTTCCGAGATCAGTGATAAAAGCATTCTGGCTGTTGATATTGCAACGGGTGCTGTGGGGGCAGATGAAATTGCAACGGGAGCTGTGGGCAGCTCTGAGATTGCAGCGGATGCGGTTGGCTCTGCAGAGGTCATTGATGGCAGTCTGACGGGCAGTGATCTGGCGAATAACACGGTGGGGTCGGCGCAGATTGCGAATACTCTTTCACTTGGTTCCGGCGGTACGAACGGCGCCCTTCATCTATACAGTACCGCTTCAAACGGCGCGTCGATATCCTTGTATGGAACAAGCGCCTCCGGGGGCTATCAGTATCTTCGTCAAAACAACGGCCTTACAGGAGTTCATCTGGATGGTCAGGATGGTGCAGGTGGCGGTATTATCTATCTCTATAACACGAATGGCAGCTCCCGGCTTGATCTGGATGGGGCGGATGCTGAAAACGGCGGACGTATAACGATTCATGCTGAAGACGGTAGTGCAACGATCAGTCTGATTGGAGAGAGCTCCGGGGCCGGATTGATTCAGGTAAACAATAATTCTGCTGCGGACAGGGTGAGTATTGATGGCGAAGGAACGGGATCTGGCGGCGAGATTACATTAAAGAGTTCGAGCGGAACCGCCGTCTCCGTTTTGCAGGCATCAAGTAATGGTAAGTTGGATTTGCGCACGAGTTCCGGAACGAGTGTGGTGAATCTGAATGCGGCAGGGAACGGCGAATTGATTTTGAGTGATTCGTCCGGACAAAGTGCTGCAACGTTGGTCGCTGGCACAGGAGGCTATATGTATCTGTACAGCGCAGATGGCCAAAATGGTTTGTATTTTGACGGAGACAGCAGTGGTGCGGGGGCTATGTATGTTTATAACTCCTCGAATGGAACTCGTATTGCCCTTGATGGAGAAAGTTCAGGATCCGGCGGTCAAATTTCAGTGTATGACGGAGATGGAACGGAAACCGTCCAAATTTTAGGAGCTGAAGGTGCCGGAGTAGGCTCTCAGATTTTGCTCCGGCAGGCGAATGGAACCACCTCCGTTGAGATTGAAGGTGAGGTGGGTAGTGGGGGCGGAGGGTATATTCGGCTCTATAATGGTGCGGGTGTCGGAACGATTACACTGAATTCGGATGATGGCGGAGACGGGCGGATTACGACGGAGGAACTGCAGATTACCGGCGGATCGGATCTTTCTGAACAATTTGATATCAGTGATGTGCGCGGCACGGTGCAGCCGGGAGCGGTGGTTTGTATTGACCCGGAAAATCCGGGGAAACTGGTGGTGAGTTCGTCTGCATACGACCGCACGGTGGCAGGAATCGTCAGCGGTGCCGGCGGAGTAAAACCGGGGCTGCTGATGGGGCAGGCCGGAACCAGGGCTGATGGCGCGCATGCGGTGGCTCTCACCGGTCGCGCCTATTGTATGGCCCATGCGGATAATGGTCCGATTGAACCGGGCGACCTTATTACAACCTCGGATCTGCCGGGCTGTGCGATGAAGGTTACAGATCATAATAAAGCGCAGGGCGCCATTATTGGAAAAGCGATGACGGGTCTTGAGAGCGGACAGGGGCTCGTCCTCGTGCTGGTCTCGTTGCAATAGATTACTGCGGGATAAAAAAATGAAAAAAAATAAATGCATAATACCCCGGAATTGGCTTTTGGGTCTGCTGCTCGCGCCGGTTTTTCCTGTGCAGCAGGTCTGGTCCCTCGAGCTGCCCATTCGGGTCTCGGTAAACTTTATTCTCAATGCGTCCAGTAACCGTCCCGCCACGGGGGATCTTAACACCGATGCAGAGGTGAATGCTCTGGTGCAACGGGCTAATGAAATCCTTACAGAGAACAGAACGGAGTATAAGTTTCAGCTGTTAGGCATCAACGAGGTGGTCGGGGAGTCTGAGTTCTACAATCTGCCATCGGGCGGGAACAACGGCGCCAACCGCGATGCAATCCGAAACGCCGCCATCGCAGACCCGACCACATGGCATTGGAGAACCGATGCCATCAACATGTACATAAACGGATGCAACCTGGGGTACAGTGCCATCTCCGACTTCCCGCCGAACAACAATATCGTGTTTTTCAACCAGTATGCCTACGAGCCTCTCATGCTGCACGAAGTCGGGCATAGTGTGAACCTCTTGCATACGCATCAGGGCGGAGGCGATGGCTGTTCCGACACCTTGCCGGACGATCAGGATTGGACCCGGGATCAGATCTCGCAAAACTCCTACGGTTTGAACTATAGCCAGCTCAATGCCGCGCAGCAGGCCTTAGTGGACAACACCTGGGAAAATCTTATGTCGTACCATGACGTGGACAACACACATATCATCACTCCGCAGCAGGGCGACCGGATGAGTACTCAAACTTACACGGATCGGAACTGGCTGCTGACGGATACGCCGGTATACATCAAGGACGGAGCGCCGTCGGCAGGTGCCAACGGGTCGTGGAACAACCCCTATCCAACCATCCAGGCGGCGATCAATGCAGGGCAGGTCAATAACCGTACTCTGGTTCTGATGGCCAGCAGTTCACATGATAATCCCACGTCCGTGCTGGATGCCAACACGGATTTGATCACTCGTCGCGGCTCCTCTACCATCGATGGAAAAATGCGAGATTATGAGGTCGGATACGATCTTGAAAATTCAACGAATGCGGCCCTTGCCGCCGCCGTATTGTTATCGCAGAACCTTGCCCGCGAAGGCGATGCTGAGGGTTCTCTGGCAGCCATTCGGAAGGCGGCGGATCTGGCCAAAGGCAGGGATCGCCTTGCTCTACTGACGGAAATCGGTGATCGTATGAAGGCCAAGGATGAGTTCGACGAAGCGGAACGCTTCTATACCTTGGCTGCTACCGAATCCGATCAGCCGGCATTAACGGCACGCTTCAGTAAAAAAGCTCAGCAGATGAAGGTGTTGAAGGAGAAAAAGGCGGAAAAGATGCTTCTTCAATCTCAGAAGGATCCAACAGCTGACGAGGGTAAATAATCATGAAAACGAAGGTTTTTTACAGTACGTTGCTGGGAGTTGGACTGTTGGCCTCCGGTCTGGTCGCCCAGAATTATTCAATTAAATGGGAAACGATTGATGGCGGTGGCACGACGGCCACCGGCGGTGTTTTTAAAATTACGGGAACAATTGGACAGCCTGATGCAGTAACGACGGCAGGGGGTTCTTTTAACCTTGCAGGCGGCTTTTGGAGTATTCAACTCATCCAGACGGAAGGAGCTCCGTGGTTGAGTATTGCTCCGGCCGGCGGCAACCAGATCGTTATATCATGGCCGTCAGGCGCGTCAGGATGGGTTCTGCAGGAAACCTCCTCTCTGACCAATGCATGGGTGAATTCTGCAAGCGGCTCAACCAATTCGGTCATTTTACCAATGGTCGAAGCGGTCCGCTTCTATCGGTTGCATCGGGAGTAACGCGGGCTTTTCTTAGATAGAGCCGGAAGTTTAACCGCAAAAAAAACGCAAGGATCACAAAGAGTCCGCGAAGGATAGCGTGTAAAAGGCGCGGAGCGCCCAGCGCGGCAACGCCGCAATCAAAACAATAATAATTTAGTCAGAATAATTATGGTCAGAATAATTTTCACCCAGACATAGATTTCTTCTCTTATTATTCTGACAAAACAGGTTGTGTTGAGGGTTAAATAAAAACGTTCATAAAAAAGAAGAATTTGGCGGATGGTAGTACAAAGAACTCTGCGGACTCTCCATGGTTTTGCCCGCAATCATTTTGCCAAACATGGATCTTCACCGGATTTTGGAGGAAATCAGGCAAAATCATTATGGGCAAAATGATTGGAAAACACGGGCCGATTTCCATCAACGTTCCCTTCTTTTTTCCAGCCATTGGAAGAATCATTGCCACGAAAGAGCGCAGATCGCAAAAGGGTTAAAGGATAGGACTGGTACCGGCCCATGGTACCGGCCCACGCGGTCCCGCCACGTCAGTTTATTCCGTCCGTCGGTTGCGTCAAAAAGTTTATACCAATTGGCGGCCCGCAACCGGTTAGTGTAATCACTCCAGCGGATCGTGGAAATGCTGTTGTAGACCATTCCCTCATAGTATTCACTGCCGTCGTACGCCTCTTTGGCCAGAAAAGGTGTCAATGAGGAATGGCACTTAGTTAAGGGTTTTTGAACAGAAGGACGGACAGTGTATAAATGGCAAATTTCCAAAGTAGGACAGTGCTTCCAGCCTGTCCTCCGTGGCTCAGCGATGCAAATACAGACAGGCTGGAAGCACTGTCCTACGTTACCGAACAACCGTGCAAAAGTGCCTTAACTAAGTGCCATTCGTGTCAATGAGCACATTCGTATATTTCTCCAAGTTTTGGTCGATCCTGCACATTCAAATCGTGGTTTCCTTCCCATGCCCGCAAAAAACAGATCGAAATCACCCAGTCCAGTCAAAAATGTACGGATGTGCTCACCTTTTCTTTAACAGTTCCATTTTAATGATCAGTGCGGTGCTTTAAAGATGATATACGGCAACTCTGTTACAGAATAAAAAGCGATAGCTATAATGAACAGTATAACAGCACCACGCCTGATCTCCTTTTTGATCGATTTTAAATCATCAGGTCCGTTGCTAATCTCAAAATTGATCAGAAATATTGCCGACAAAAGGAACAGCGACACAAAAAAAGATGTGTTCGAATAAAGAACCAGAAGCCCCCATACTGTCACCAGTACAGCCAAAATGCTGGTTGCAATCCGGATTTGTATCGGTTTGGTGAGCGTATCCTGAATTTTTTCATACAAGGGGCCGGAGATTCGGCGGCGGTTCAGTTCTTTTCTGACAAGAGAAATCTGCGGAAGCCAGCAAAAAGCGATTACGAGCATCGGAAGAAATGACATGACAACATCTTGAGCGACGGTGCCGTTTTCAATTATGCGACAACCCATTAGAATCGTAAGCATGCCGCAACAAATAATCAGAGGGAGCTTGAAAAGCGGATCCCAGTATAGGCGTTCAGTCGGAACCTGCCAAACGTTCGTCGTATTCCATCCAAATAATCCGTTGTCTTTATCTTTTTCTTTCATGTGATTTCTCCAACGCGCGTTCGTTTGCGGCAAGACTGTCACGGCAGAGAAGGTACCCGCCCGCCATTGCGTCATTTTTAATTTTTCTTATCGCATCTCCCTGTTACTCCCGCCCGGCACCTGTTCCAACCTTTGGAACTCTGACTGTGTTTCCGAACATGGGAGTTTCTTACTCCCCAAATGATTCAGCGTAAACCAAAAACCCAGCCCTTTTTCCATCCGCGTTCACTTTTTTGATATGAAGACCCCGGATTTTACACCCAGTTGTCAGGGTTGGATTGTGGACCGATTTTCGGCATCTTCACCATTTGGTTTTGTTTTTAGCAAAGCGACTAAAGCATCATATGTTAACAGACCCTTTCTGAACTTTTGATATGCAGATTCTCCATGCTCATTCATTCGTGGCCAGATAAATTCAGTTGAAACTAACGGAGATAGGGTTGTTTTAGTTCTATTGAGCAGGGCTGAAAGGGTCTCCCACCATTTTGGGTTTTCAACGGTATCACTTGGGCTTTTTATCGCATGTAAATATGACCCCAGTTGACCATAGATTTCACTGAGCTCATCAAGGTTCGGGGAGGTGAAGGGAACAGGGATGCTGGCAGCGTTACAAAACGCCTTTGCAAATTCCAGCTTGAGTATGAACTCTGGCTCTATTTTTAAAACAGCATTTTTCAAGTCGCGAGCCCGATACAAGTTCTGTTGAGCCTTGTTCATAGGCTTATGAATTATGGCGAGCCACATGAATAGATAGCGTTCGATGCCCATTCGAAACTCGAGTGCCGCATAAAGCAGAAACGATGCATCATGCGTCTTTTCGAAACGAACCAAATTTTCATTTGCTCGATCGTAGTATGATTGCGTAAGTCGGATTTTCATAAACTTTGCATTTTCTGCGCTCTTTGGCGGCTAAAAAAGTCCCCTGTTCTCTGTTCCCGTGGTGAATCAAATTTTTTTAATTCGTGTTCATTCGTGTTCATTTGCGGTTAAAATCTCAATGCGCTTCCAGCCAGTTTTGTCCAACCCCGCAATCTACAATGACCGGGACAGATAACGGCAGGGCGCTGCTCATGAGTTCGCGGATTTCTTCGATCAAATGCTGTTCATCTTTGTGGAGGTCGAAGACGAGTTCGTCGTGGACCTGGAGCAGCAGTTTCGTTTTGGCGTTCTTTTCTTTGAGCATGTTCTGAATGCGGATCATGGCGATTTTAATCATGTCGGCGGCGGAGCCCTGAATGGGGGCGTTAATGGCGTAGCGTTCGGCGGCGGCGCGGACGGTGGCGTTGGCGGTGTTGATGTCGCGAATGTGGCGGCGGCGTCCGGCGATGGTTTCGACGTAGCCTTTGTCCTGCGCTTTTTTGATGATGCCGTCCATGCAGGCTTTGACCGCCGGATATTGTTTGAAATAGCTTTCGATAATTTCCGCCGCTTCTTTGCGCGGGATGCGCAGCCGCTGGGCAAGGCCGAAGGCGGAGATGCCGTAGATGATGCCGAAGTTGACCATTTTGGCTTTGCGGCGCATGTCGGCGGTGACATCGGCGAGCGCGACGCCGAAGACGCGCGCGGCGGTGGCGGTGTGAATGTCTTCGCCGCTGACGAAGGCGGCTTTCATATGTTCGTCGCCGCTGAGGTGCGCCATGATGCGCAGTTCAATCTGCGAATAGTCGGCGGCCAGCAGAACGAAATCGTCGGACCGCGCGACGAAGGCGCGGCGGATTTCCTGTCCCTGTTCGGTGCGGACGGGAATGTTCTGGATGTTGGGATCGCTGGAGGCAAGCCGTCCGGTGGTGGTGACGGCCTGACTGAACGAGGTGTGAATGCGTCCGGTTTTTTTGGAGATGAATTCGGGCAGGGCATCGACATAGGTGCTTTTCAGTTTGGCGGCTTCGCGGTAGTCGAGCAGGACGCGGGCGATTTCGTGTTCGGTGGCGAGCTGGTCGAGCACCTCTTCGTTGGTGGTGTATTGTCCGGTTTTGGTTTTCTTTGGCTTATCGACCAGTTTCAGCTCATCGAAAAGCACTTCGCCGAGCTGCTTGGGTGAGTTGAGATTGAATTCGCGTCCCGCAAGTTTAAATATTTCCGCCTGATAAGCCGAAATCTGATCTTCCAGCTTTTTGGAGATCTCAGAGAGAGCTTTCACATCCAGAGCAATGCCGTTGGCTTCCATTTCGACTAGTACCGGGATGAGCGGGCACTCGATGGTGTCGAACACCTCGGTGAGTTTTCGTTTGTCGAGTTGCGGTTCGAGAATGGTTCGAAGCTGGAGGGTGACATCGGCATCTTCGCAGGCGTAGTCGCTCAGTTTTTCGAGCGGTACGTCGAGCATCAGCAGTTGCTGCCCCTTCTTTTCTCCCACCAACTGCGTAAAGGCGATCGGCGCGTAGCCGAGATGTGTTCCGGCGAGGCGGTCGAGTCCGTGGCGCTGGTCGGGGTCGAGCAGATAGTGGGCGAGCATCGTGTCGAAGAGTTTGCCGCGCACGTCAATGCCCGCTTCGCGCAGCATGGCGATATCGAACTTGAGGTTATGGCCGGTTTTTTCGATCGATTCGTTGGCAAACAGCGGTGCGAAGGGTTCCAGCGCCTTTTTCAGTTCGTGGTCGTTGGGCGGCAAGGTGACGAACCACGCTTCATGCGGTTTAAGGGAAAAGGACATGCCGACCAGTTTATCGGTGCGCGGATCGAGTCCGGTGGTTTCCGTATCAAAGCAGCAGCATGATGCTGCACCCAATTTGGCCGCTAACGCGGCGCGCTCTTCGAGCGTTTTGACTAAATGATAGGTGTGTTTTATGTCGTCGATGGTTTTGTAGACGGGCGTGGTGTTTTCGGGCGGCGGAGCGGCTGGGGCTTTTTCGGCGGCAAAGGCGAACAGGTCGCCTTGTCCGCCTTTGGGAGGCGGCGGGGCGTAGGAGGCAACGGGAGCAACCGGCGCGGCAGGCTTACCGAAGAGTCGCTTGGAGAAGGCGGAGAATTCAAATTCGGAGAAAAGGGCGGCGAGCTTTTCATCGTCGGATTTTCCGCGAATCAATCCGGCGGGATCACAGTCAACGGGCGAATCGGTTTTGATAGTGACGAGCCATTTGCACAGGCGGGCATTTTCCTTGTTGGCTTCGATGCTCTCCTTGAGCTTGCCTTTGAGTTCGTCGGTGTGTTCGAGCAGGTTTTCGATGGAGCCGTATTGCGCGATCAGCTTTTGCGCGGTTTTCGGGCCGACGCCCGGTACGCCGGGAATGTTATCGGCGGTGTCTCCCGCGAGGCCTAGAATATCCGTAACCTGTTCGATGCGCTCGATTTCCCAATGCTTGAGCACTTCGGGGATGCCCATAATTTCGGGAGGCAGTCCGCTTTTGGCGGGTTTATAGACGAAGGTGTGTTCATCAACGAGCTGGGTGAAATCTTTGTCGGGCGTAACCATGTAGGTATCGAAACCCTCCTTTTCGGCGCGGCGGGCCAGCGTGCCGATCAGGTCGTCGGCTTCGAAGCCCTGCGCGGTGAGGATCGGAATATTGAAGGCTTTTAAAAACTCCTGAATACAGGGCACGGCGGCGCGGATTTCTTCCGGGGTTTCCTCGCGCTGGGCTTTGTATTCGGGGAATCGGTCGTGACGGAAGGTCGGGCCATGAACATCGAAGGCGACGGCGATATGCGTCGGGTTTTGTTTATCGATCAACTCGAGCAGGGTGTTCAGAAAGCCGAATACGGCGGACACGTTACGTCCCTTTGAATTGATCATCGGGTTGCGCATGAAAGCGAAGTAGGACCGGTACACCAGCGCCATGCCGTCGAGGAGAAACAGTTTTTTGCTCATGGGGGAAAGCCTAGCGGCTTTCAGGTCAAAGGTCAAAGGTCTGAATGGTCAATGTCGAATGGATTTTCGGGTAAGATAATTTTGGCAAGTGCTTCATGATCAGGGTGTTTAGAATCAAACGGCACATTCAGGGCGGCCCGGCGAGCGACCGGAGTTTCAGGTTTTTGACCCGCTGTCGAGAATTACGTAAAATTTTTAAGAGTAGAATGACCGTTGCGTTTGACACTTCTTCTTTGTCTTGCTACCCTCCATCCGTCTCACAGGTTATTTGTTGAAGCCGAAAGGAGAGCGACCATGTCAGTATGGGCCATTGTTCTTGCATGCGGTAAAGATCAGGAAATCGGATCATCGGGTGTTGACGTTGCCTTTCTCACACTGGGTACCCGGCCGGTTGTTGCGCGCTCCATTCAGACCTTGGAACAGAATCCGCTAATTGAAGGGATTGTTTTAGTGGTGCGTAAAGAACGTATGGACAGTGCGTTACATACGGTTCGCGCCTTCGGATGCCGTAAAGTTTCCGCTATCGTTTCCGGAAGTCCGGTTCGTTTGACCAACCTTAAAAGTGCGATGGAACGCATTCCTGAAGAAACAACGCTGGTTTTGATTCATGAGGCGGCCCGTCCGTTTTTGACCGATGAGGTGATCACCGAGACAATTAAAGCCGGCAAACGCTATGGCGCGGCCGTTTCCGCCGTGAGGAGTTCTGATGCCGTCAAGCTGGCCGGAAAGGGACAGGCCGTTGCAAAATCGATGGATCGAAATATCGTCTGGCTGGCGCAGAGTCCGCAGGTTTTTAAAATCGACGTTTTGAAAAAAATGCTCAGGAGCACGGGAAAACTGTTGGATGATGATTCGGAACTGCTGTCAAAAACCAAACAGGAGATTCATCTGGTGGCCGGCTCTTCGGGCAATATGAAAATCCGGACTCCGGATGATTTGCAGATTGCATCCGCTATTTTCAGTGTTGCACGGAAAAACCATTAAATTCGCCGGTTGCCGAGGCACGGTTTACCTGTTCGTTTGTGATGTGTTTTCCGAGGTGTGAGCGATGGATGGCTTGCAGTAACTCCATCAACCGGGGTTCATCGCCTTCGGCAACCAGTGAAACACTGCCGTCGGGTTCATTTTTCACCCATCCGGTCAGATTATGCGCCTGAGCCAGACGCACCGCAGTGTAGCGAAACCCGATGCCCTGCACCCGGCCTTCGTAACGAACGGTGATACGCTGCGGTTTCATCATGCAGAAACAGGCGCGGTTGTCTGCCGCGCCTGATTATTTAAATCGATCCGGGGACAATCAGCACGGCACAACATTTTTTGCGCACGGGCCTTTTTGACCTTCGCCGGGCTCATAGTTGACTTTTTGTCCGTCACTCAGCGCTGCACGGCCGGGGGTTTTAACCTCGGAATGATGTACGAACAGATCTTTTCCTCCGTCATCCGGGGTAATAAATCCGAAACCTTTTTCTGAATTGAACCACTTTACGGTACCTTTACTCATCGCGTATTTCTTTCTGTTATGTTACTCATTTCGCGAACACTCTTTGTTCTTTGAAATCCGCTCAGCGGAGTTTTCCAGCCCGGAAGGGGCGATACCGCCTTCAGCCGGCAAACTCTCCTGTTAAAAACTGGTGCTCGGGCGGGGACTCGAACCCCGACGACATCGCTGCCACTAGCCCCTCAAGCTAGCGTGTCTACCAATTTCACCACCCGAGCAGGGGGGAATGAAGGTGCAGAACATAACGGTTCATTCCATACGGGGCAAGCGATATTTCAAAGTTGTGTGTGCGCCGGGCGGTTTTTTCACGGGTACAGCACAGAGTTTTGGGTCGGATAACAAATCAATCGACATCACGAAGTCCCCTGTTTATGTTATCTGACAGATAAAACGCAGTTTTCCAATGGCTGGAAAGATGATTTGACTATGAAACAGACCGATGCTCCCATTTTTAAATACAGCGGTACGAGACGTTCCGCTAAAATTGAAAAGTTTCTGCTCCGTCCGCCGGTTGAAAAAGGCGCCGATCAGATCGCCGCCGAGGTGCTGGCTGAAATCAGGAAACACGGCGACAGCGCCGTGATCAAGTACGTGCGTCAATTTGACCGCGCACCTGTTAAACTTTCCACGCTGAGGGTTTCGAAGACGGAGATTGCCGCCGCCAAAAAGGCTGTTGATAAAAAATTCAAAAAGGCGGCTGACGAAGCGCATAAGCGGATTACAGAATTTGCTGCCGCCGGATTGCGGGAGGATTGGCGGATGCCTGCGCCGCAGGGCGGATGGCTCGGCGAAAAATTTGTCGCGCTGGATCGTATCGGGGCCTACATTCCCGGAGGGGCCGCGCCGCTGGCTTCCACTGCGCTGATGACGCTCACGCTGGCCGAGGTGGCCGGTGTTCCTGAACGGGTCGCCTGTACTCCTGCCGGAGCGGACGGTTCGGTGAACCCTTATGTTCTTTATGCGCTCGCGCTGGCGGGCGCGACGGAGATTTATCGAGTGGGCGGGATTCAGGCCATCGGCGCGATGGCATACGGAACGAAAACGATCAGGAAGGTTCAGAAAATTGTCGGCCCCGGCGGGCCGTATGTTACCGCCGCCAAACGACTGGTGTACGGTCAGGTTGCGCTTGATATGGTTGCCGGTCCAAGTGAAATCGCTGTTTTGGCCGATGACACCGCCAATCCCGCGCATATCGCCGCCGATTTGCTTTCGCAGGCTGAACACGGCACGGGATCTGAAAAAGCAATGTTGGTTACTCCTTCCGAAAAACTGGCCAAAGCTGTTCGTGCCGAAGTGGGAAAACAGTCCGCTTTACTGGTTCGTCAGAAGCCGGTTTCCGAGGTGCTGGCTCGCGGTTTTCTTATCGTTGTGGTTCCGACCCTTGGAAAAGGGATTGAACTTTGCAACCGCTTTGCGCCGGAACACATGGAGATTCTTGTTAAAAACGCCGAACAGGCCGCCGGAAAAATCCGTACCGCCGGAGCGATTTTTATGGGCCCGTGGACACCGGAAGCGGTCGGTGATTTTGCTGCCGGGCCGAGCCACGTTCTGCCTACCGGCGGAACGGCTGCCTTCTTTTCCGGCCTGACGGTTGAAGATTTCCGCCGCCGGATCAGTCTGATCCGCTTCACGAAAGAAGATCTTGAAGAAACGGTTTCTGTGGTTGAGGCTTTCGGCCGTGTTGAAACTCTTGATGCCCACGCCCGATCCGCCACGATCCGGCTGAATCTGCGACCGAAGGGGTTCAAAAGATGAAGCAATGGAGTGATGGAGCGTTTCCGATGAGGGCGCGTTCTCTGATTCCGGATTTTCTCAGTCGATTGTGTTGACCAGCAGTCCGTCGCGAAGTTTCGGCTCGAACCAGGTGCTTTTGGGCGGCATGAGCAGATTCGCGTCGGCGACGGACATGAGCTGATCGAGCGTGGTCGGGCAGAGCGAAAAGGCAACGGCGGCTTCCCCGGCATTAACACGCCGTTCGAGTTCCGGCGTTCCGTGAATGCCCCCGATAAAATCAATCCGGTTGCTTTCGCGCGGATCGGCGATGCCGAGCAGCGGCGCGAGCACGCGGTCCTGCAGAACGCTTACGTCCAGCGAAGCGACGGGGTCGCCGGAGAGAGTCTCTTTCGGAGTCAGCAGGTACCATTTGTAATCGATGTACATGCAGATTTTGCCGGGGGCTTCGGGCGTTTTTTTGTCCGTTGCGGTTACGGTGAAGGCGTTTTCCAATCCCTGGAAAAAATCTTCCTGACTCTGTCCGTTCAGATCGAAAACCACACGGTTGTAGGGCAGGATTTTGAGTTGTCCGGCAGGGAAAAGAACGCAGAGAAACCAGTTATAGGACTCATCGCCGGTATGGTTCGGGTTGGCGTTCCGGCGCTGCCGGGCAACGCGCACTGCGCTGGCGGCACGGTGATGGCCGTCGGCGACATAAAACGACGGGACGGTTTCAAAGGCGGACTGCACGGCGGCGGAGTCGGCGATTTTCCAGACGGTGTGAATGATTCCGCCGGCGGCCGTGACGCGATAAAGCGGTTCCTCCTGTGCGGTTTTCTGCATTAATGCGGTGATTTTTCCGTTGTCAAATCTCAGTTCAACAAGCTGTACCTTAAGATTATAAACATCTATTGCACGTCTGAGATCCGGTTCAATTGGAGGATTGTTTTTTAGTTCAGTTCGGATGTTATTAAACTTTTTCTGGTCAAGAACAGTTGCCTGTGTATTTATTCTTCCAAGACTAAGATCTTCTATAAAAATTTCTATCCTTTCATGATTTTTTTCATTAATAATCAAGCTATTGTCCACCATGGTACTTCTTAAAACATTAAGGTCTTCAGGGAAAGCC
>JALOTS010000204.1 GCA_025457785.1 Pontiellaceae bacterium
ACCCTGAACCGTATCGTAAGCCGGTTCTACGGGCGGGTACGCCCTAAGTTCCGGCTTTACTCTCTCCTATACTGCCGGAACTCAATCAAAATCATCATTAAAGCAGGACAGTGCTTCCAGCCTGTCTGCATTTGCACTGCCACGCCGCGGTGGACAGGCTGGAAGCACTGTCCTACTTCTTGGCGTTCATCCTGCCGATCCTGTAATCCTGTCCAGTTTCTTCCCTTCGTATCTTCGAGTCTTTGCGGTCAGTACACACCGATCTCCGATGTCTGTCCTCTGACCTCCGTCCTCCGTCTTCTGAATGCCCCCCCCCCAACTTTTACAACCGGGCACTTGCCAGTACGGCTTGTTTGATCGTTTCCCAGCTCCGTCCGCGCAGGTCACGCGGATCGGGAAATGATAAACTGCCGATGCGCTTCCGGGTCGATTCCGGACGGATCAACATCCCAAAAAGAAATCCCGCTTCAAGCCGTCTGAAGACGATCTTTGAAAAGGGCCATGCGGGCGATGGCCTGCGGATCGCGGGCGGTGTGTGCCACGTTGATCAATATTCCGATCATGGCGGAAGAGGCAAGCAGACTCGATCCGCCGTAACTGATGAACGGAAGAGCGAGGCCTTTCGTCGGCATGCACCCGGTGACAACCGCCAAATTAATGACGGCCTGGAACGTGATCATAAGCGTAATACCCAGCGCCGTAAAGCGTCCAAAGTCATCGGAAGCCCGCGCGGCGATCCGCAGTCCGCAGAGGAAAACGATCAGAAAAAGAAAAAGGACCAGCAGCGTGGAAATCAAACCGAACTCTTCTCCGATGATCGGAAGAATAAAGTCGGTGTGAGACTCGGGCAAATAATGATATTTCTGAATACTGTTCCCCAGTCCAACCCCCGTGGCTCCCCCCGATGCAAAGGCATTCAACCCGTTAATCAGTTGCCACGCTTCGACCTGCGCATATTTTTCCGGGTCGAGGAATGCGAAAATCCGGCGCATGCGGTTTTCATTATGTAAAAGGAGAATCGCCACCCCTGTCAGTCCGGCACCGGCAAAACCAAACAGATGAAGCGGACGAACCCCTCCGGCATAAAGCAGAACCATCGTGACCATTCCGACGAGAATAGTCGTACCGAAATCCGGTTCGGCCAGTAACAGCAGCGCAAAGACACCCAGAGCAATCAGCGGCGGAAGCAGTCCTTTCCGAAAAGTGTACATGTACCGGCGGCGGGTTGAAATCCACCAGGAAAAGGCTAAAAGGATAGCAATCTTGGCAAATTCCGACGGCTGAATTGTAAAGAGACCGACGCGAAGCCATCGCCAGCTTCCGTTGACTTTCACGCCAATGCCCGGAATCCACACAGCAACCAGCAGCACCGCAAAAACCGCCGCAAGGGGAAGCGCCGCAGAACGCATCCAGCGCAGGTCGAGGCGGGCGCAAACGATCGCTGAAATGATTGATAAGCCCAGCCAGAATCCCTGCCGTTTTACAAAATAGGCGGTATCATTGAACTGCGCATCGCCGCGCACCATGCTGGCGCTGAACAACATGATCAGGCCGATTGTGACCAGAATGAGAACAGCGGCAATCAGAATGGAAAGGGTTCGTTGCATAAGAAGGACTATAATCCGTTCAAGGGGAAAAGGTCAAAGGCCGTGATTCATCCCTGATCAAAAAAAAGCGCCCCGGAAAGAGGCGCTTTTCCGACCGTTGGGACCCATCAATTCGGAATCGGAACAAGAAGTTTCATGCCGGGTTTAATGGATGCCGGATCCGTGATGTTGTTCATCTTCATAATATCCTGCTGCGAACTGCCGTACTGACGGGCGACATCTTCGAGTGTTTCGCCGGGATAGAGTACATGTTCGTAAACCGGCGCACTGGCGGCCGAAGCAACCGGCGAGGCGGAAGGAACCGTTGAGGGTTCATCCGGAATCAGATTGGGATCAGGCTCATACGCAGGAGCGGGAGAAGCTGTCTGAACCGGAGCCGAAACAGCGGGTGCCTCTTTAGCGGGGACCGGCTTTGCCGCAACCGGAGCTTTTGCTTCCCCCTTCTTCGGGATCGTAAGCTTTTTGCCCGCAACGATGCGGTCATCCTGCATCCCGTTCGCCGTCTTGATTTCGCTGACGGTCAGACCGCTGCGTTTTGCAATCGTCGAGAGCATGTCGCCTTTTTGAATCGTATAGGTAGTTCCCTGCTTAATGGAACCGGAAGCCGGACGGGCGGAAGCCGGAGCGGAAGACGGCCGTTTGATCACCGGAGACGATTCGCCGAAAGAATCCGGGATGCGAAGTTCCTGTCCGATTTTCAGCTTATTGGGGTTGGAAAGATCGTTATAGTCGGCCAGTTTCTTCCAGGAGGTGCCGTACGAAGCGGCAATCGTTGAAAGCGTTTCGCCTTTCTGCACCCGATGCGTTTTAAAGGACGAGGCGGCAGGCGCAATGACCGGCATATCGTCATCAACCGGCATGAGTCCTTTACTCGAAAAATCAGCCCCCCCGGGAGGAAGAACAACCGGCTGATCTTTCGGCGTACTGTAGGGCCAATTAAGCCATTTAATCGGACTGTCGCCCGTCGTACACCCCTGCATGAGAGAAAACCCGGCCAGAACGGCCGTATGCATCACCAACATCCGCAAACCAATAACCTTTGACTTCATAGAAAACTCCTTCTCAAACCTACCCTTTTTATTCATTCACATTCTTTACAACCAACCCGCGCACCGCAGCGGCGAAACACTCGCCGCGCTCGTTAAAATTACGAAACTGATCAAAACTGGTACACGCAGGAGAAAGGAGAACCGTCTCGCCCGGCACCGCGTTCCCGTGTGCAGCGGCAACCGCCCGCTCCACCGTTTCGCACGAATTACAGGGCACAACATCTCTCCATGCAACCTGCATGGCACCTGATGATTCCCCGATAAGATATAGCTGAGACACTCTCTGCGCCAGTAAATCTTTTACTAAACTGAAATCGCTCTCTTTGGGCCGTCCGCCGGCAATTAAATGAATTTTCCCGTGACACATCCGAATCGCGGCGCACATGGCGGCGAGATTGGTGGCTTTTGAGTCATCCACATACTTTACCCCGCCGATCTCTGCAACCGGCATTATCCGGTGCGGAAGCGGTTTAAACACCCGTGCGCTTCGTTCGACGGCCGACGGCGGAATGCCGCAGGTTTCGCAAACGGCGGCCACCGCCGCGCCGGCTATGCCGAGAATCCCGTTGGCAAACCAGGTTCCGTTCAGGTCAATCTGCCCAACCCGCCCGCCGCTATAACAGAAATCCGCTCCGCTTTCCGCGCCAAATGTTTTTCTAACCGATTTTAAATGAATAAGTTCCGTATTTAACGACAGATTGTTTTCCGAGGTTCGGAGAAAACCGAACGGAAGAATCGCCGTATCCTTTCCCGTCATATTTTTAAACAGAGACAGCTTAATCCTGCGGTAATTTTCCATGGTTTCATGACGATCCAGATGATTTGGAAGTACATTCAGCAACAGACCGATATCCGGGCGGAATTTACGAATCGTTTCGAGTTGAAAGGAGCTGACTTCAATCACCAGCCAGTCCGGCGCCTCAGGCAGCATAACCGCCCCGCAAACCGGAAAACCGTAATTCCCGCAGGGAACGGCGCGCTGTCCGGCCTGCGCCAGCGCATCCACAATCCACTTCACCACGGTGCTTTTGCCATTCGACCCTGTCACCGCAATTACCGGGCAGTGCCGGTGCGCCCACCCCAGCTCGATTTCGGGAAGTAACGGGATGCCGCGCCGGACCAAATCCACAATCCAGGGATGCGTCGGCGGAAAACCGGGACTGACAATGATCACTTCGGGATCAAAATGGATATCTTCGTACCGGTAATCCGGGGTTGTTTCTTCAGAAATACTGAAAACCGTGCAGCGCTGACTGCGCAGCAGCGCCTCGGCGGCGCGCCCGCTTCGTCCGCATCCGACGACCAGCGCTGTTCTGAATCTGTACATGGGGCCGATATTAGAACGACGGGGCCGCCTGTCCATCTAATTTATGCAAAGATTTTGTTCGCCAGCCTGCCGTGCGGAATTAAAGCGGGAGAATACCGGCCTGCCGGTTCCGTTATCCGCGGAAAATGAAAAATTTTCGCCCGGCATAGTTGATCAAAAGAGCGGAAATCATGGCGGCAATATACGAATAGGTGGTGTCCAATCCTCCAAAACGAATCAGCAAATCGCCGGTAAAGGTTCCGATCATAAACGAAACCAGCGAGAGTGCGTAAAAAAGCAACAGCTCATAGTGCCGCTTATGCTTACCTGCCTTGAAAACAAAAAGAACATTAAGAACATAGGCGGTGAAGTTCGAAAACAAAAAGCAGCATCCTTTGTCGATCCAGTAGTTACGCAGGCGAACCGGTTCCGAAACCGTGCGGATATCCAAATGGAACACGCCGAGCAGTTTTGTGAAGGGATCGCTTTCTGTCAGCGCGGGAAAAACCAGCCAGGCGAAAAGAAAAAAGCCGGCGATATCGACCGCTGTGGCCGCGCCGCCGCATATCCCGTATTTGATAAACTGGACGAGCGGGTTGTCTTTTTCCGCCAAAAACGCCTGAATCTGTTTCTTCATATCGTTCGAACCCGCCTTCATCTTCCGATCCTCACAACCGCCGCATCGTCGGCGACTGGAACAAAAAACCTGAGTTTCCCGTCATTGAAAACCCAGGCCGCACAATGCCGTCGGAAATTATTAGTAATCCGGATTATAAAGAGAGGCCGCGCAGAGAGTTCGGCCCCAGAATGAACAATCAAATTCGTGTGCCTGAGATTCGCTGTATTGATGAAAACGGCGAACAGATGGGAATTATTCCAACCC
>JALOTS010000011.1 GCA_025457785.1 Pontiellaceae bacterium
CGGCCTTTCCCCCGGTGTAAAGCGCGCCTGTATGACAGCGGCATTAAAACGCCATGGGTTGTCTATTATCCCGGGTTGATCAAAACCCCGTCGTCTTCCCAAAGTTTAATCAGTGTAATCGACTTGAGCGCCACATGCCTCGAACTGGCCGGAATTGAACCGCCGGCGTGTATTCAAGGACAGAGTTTTGTTCCGATTCTGAAGGATCCTCAGACCACCATTCGCGATATGGTTTTTGCTGAACAAAACTGGCATGTGTACAAAAATCATTCCCGCATGGTGCGCTTTGGAGACTTTGTCTATATTGTGAACCATTATCCGGACCAGCCCAATCTCAGTTCTGAATCCGATGACACTTATCCCGCCGGAAAAGAGGCGTGGACCGCCTATGCCGAGGGGAAAACCACTGCCCGGCAGCAACAGATATTTGCCAATCCCTGTCCCGCCGAAGAGCTGTTCAATGTAAATAAAGATCCGGATCAATTAACAAATCTGGCCGGAAATCCTGAATACGCCGGACCCCTTGAAACAGCGCGAACACTGATTGCAGACTGGACCGAACAAACCGGCGACACTGTCCCTGAAAACCCCACGCCCAGTCGCTATGCGCCCCCGCAGATCGAAAACGGAAAAGTCATTTCGTATAAAACGTCGGGTGATGTGAAAAATCCGCATGCCGAAATGCCCGGTGAAGCAAAAAACGCGGCCCATATAAATCATCCGGGACCTGTTCGCCGGCAGGAATAAAACAGCCGTCAAATCACAGGGTGCTTTCAAAGGTTGTCAGACGGCTCTGATTCAAGTAAGTTTCGGATCAGATATGAGGGCGGCCATTACAACGATGCGCGGACCGGGTTTTATATTCGCATTGACGGGATCCCTTTTTTTATGGGGTTGCGGCCCGGAGAAAACGCCGGTCGAGGTGCCGCCCGTTCAGGAAATCAGACTGAGTAACGGCCAAACCGTTAAAGAGGTAATCGCCATGCTGGGCGAACCGACCGGACGGGCGCAGGGCCAAACAAGCTTGTACTTTTTTTATGAAGGCGGCGGACTTGAATTCAAGAACGGGGTGCTGTTCGGCCTTACGCCGGAACTTAATCAAAAAGTATGCGCCGGAGAGATAAAACGTCAGGCCCGTGCGAAGCTGAAGCCCGTTCCGTGGCATCAGCGGTGGAGAACTCTTCTAAACAACCGGGAAAAAGCCTGTCACGGAGATCCGGTGCATCAGTCGCTTCTGACCCCGGACAAGGTGACAGTCGTCTATTTTTATGCTTCGTGGTGCGAGGGTTGTACGCTTTATACTCCGCTGATTGAAAAGCTGGTTCGGGATCATGAAGAGGTCGTATTGCGCAGGGTCAATGTCGGAAGCCAGGAGTCTTCCGCCGTTTGGACGCGATATGATCTTGACAAAGTTCCCTCCGTACGGGTGTTTGACAAAAAAGGACGAATGGTCGGAAATACAGTTGATAACCCGGCCGATGTCAAAACGAATCTCAAACTGGCGAGCTTCCCGTTTCGATGGCTTGATCCGCTCGGCAACGTCCGTGCCACCGGCGAAAAAACGTCGCAGTTCTTTTCTGAAACAATCCCGCAGTAGATTCTCCGTCCGGAAAATCAATCATCGCTTCGGAGAATTTTCAAAAAAACACTTGAAACCGGGAGATTGAATTCCTGTTTTCTGTTCAAATGATACGCACGGCGCTTTCAATGCTTGGAAAAGCGGGGAAGTTCGTGTTTAATAACGTTGCATTTTTTACAGGAGAATTTTCATGGATCAACGATGGTCTGTTTTGCAGAACGGCAGTGATGTGCGCGGCGTGGCCCTGGACGGAGTTGCGGGCGAGCCGGTCAATTTAACGCCGGAAATCGTCCGTTCCATCGGATTCGCCTTCGCACAGTGGCTTGCAGAAAAGAAAGGTGTTCCGGCCTCCGGCCTTAAAATCGCGGTCGGACACGATTCCCGCCTTTCTGCCGACCTGATTAAAACAGCGGTTTTTCAAGGTCTGGAAAAAGCCGGCTGCGCGGAAATCGCCGACAGCGGGCTGTCTTCAACCCCTGCGATGTTTATGGCGACGGTTTTCGAAAATCACGCGTACGACGGTTCCGTCATGCTGACGGCCAGTCATTTGCCGTTCAATCGCAACGGCCTGAAATTTTTCACCCGAGACGGCGGCCTCGAAAAGGGCGATATCAAAAAAATTCTGACAATGGCCGCCGAAACCGGCGTATTTGATGCCGTTGCAGTTTCCGGCGTTCGGAAAATCAATCTGATGGACGACTACGCGGCATCGCTGGCTGCCGCTATCCGGAAAGGCGCGGGACAGGGCGACAGGCCGCTGGCCGGGCTGAACATTGTGGTGGATGCGGGCAACGGCGCGGGGGGGTACTTCGTAAATCAAGTACTTAAACCGCTGGGTGCGGACACAACAGGCAGCCAGTTTCTTGACCCGGACGGCCGATTCCCAAACCATATTCCGAATCCCGAAGATGCAGAAGCGATGAAGGCGATTATTGCCGCCGTCAGAAACAACAACGCGGATCTCGGTATTATTTTTGACACCGATGTGGACCGCGCGGGCGCGGTCGATAAAAACGGAAATCCAATCAACCGCAACCGCTTTATCGCGCTGATGGCCTCGATTGTTCTCGAAGAACATCCCGGCAGCGTGATCGTGACCGACTCGGTAACCTCAACCGGCCTGAAACAATGGATTGAAGGAAAGCTGGGCGGTGTTCATCACCGCTTTAAACGCGGTTATAAAAACGTCATTAATGAATCGATCCGGCTGAACCGCGCAGGCAAAGAGTCCTGGCTGGCGATGGAAACTTCCGGCCATGGCGCGCTGAGGGAAAATTATTTCCTCGATGACGGCGCCTATCAGATTGCCAAAATTCTGATCAAAACCGCTCAGCTTCACGCCGCCGGAAAAGGCGGAGTGGACGGGCTGGTCGCCGGACTGCCGGAACCCGCCGAAGCCAAAGAATACCGCGCAAAAATCAAGACCGCTGATTTCGGGCCGTATGGCGATGAACTGCTCAAACAGTTTGAACAGTTCGTGGCGAACGAACCGGGCTGGTCGATTACACCGAATAATTTTGAAGGCGTACATGTGACAGTTGATCCTGCGCACGGCAACGGCTGGGCGCTGCTGCGCAAGTCGCTGCATGATCCGGTTCTGCCTCTGAATATTGAAAGCGAAGAACCCGGCGGCGCGGCGAAAATCGCCGCCCGCATGCAGGCGTTCCTGTCGCAATTTAATCAGCTTGATCTCCCGAAGATGAATTGAACACAACAAACTACTGGAGTTTTTATGAAAAAGATGAATTGTTTCCGACTCGTTTTAACCGGATGGCTATTGGCCGGCGGACTGTTTGCGGAGCCCTCTTCGGCAGGCACGGATGCGGCCGTTGATCCCGGATCGTTTGAAATCAAAGACTACTCTCCTAAAACCGGCATCGTGAAAATCCTATGCGGATCTATATCGACCAATCGTCCGTTCGACTCCTTCAGCGAGACGGAACAGAGGGAAATCACCAGTTGGCTGATGGATAAACGGTTCAAGAGTATGAAAATCACCTTGGACCAAAAAGTGAAACGAGAATCTTTTACGCGGGGGGAAGAGCAAGACAAATATACCGGAGAAATCCGTCACAACTGCTATGAGATTACATTGGAAACAGGCATGCTCATTGATGTGGACGATATTACACTGGAGTATTGGATTTTTTATAAGACCCGTGACGGCGTCTTGGACAAAACGCCGGTTGATAAAAAACGGGTTAAAACGGGAAGGCAAAAACTCCGTGTTCCGGCGAATGAAGCCCGCGTGATTACAACAGAAACCGTTTCCATCCGGGATCTGGTAAGCGTTAAAAAGGAGAAGAAAAGGAAAAGTGCCGTTTTTGACAAAGACCAATTGTTTGGTATCCATGTGAGTATCACCCGAACGGACCGAAACGGGAATGTCGTAACGCTGGAAAAAGCGGAAGGAAACATTCCGCCGAAAAGTGAGTGGGGAGAGTTTACTCCCTGACCCCCTGCGTACCGCCGCCGCAGTCCGATGATGTTTTTGCTCCCACCCGGCGGATTTTCCACATAAAACCGCCGGTTTTCCGAGGCTTGGAAAAAGAAGGCCGCTCTGAATAACGGCCTCTTTTTTCTTCGGCAGTTTGCCGGAATCTGCTCCGGATCACACACGGCACGCAACACCCATGTTACCTTGCGTACGGTTTTATCCTGCAGCGCGACTGAATGCTCCTGCACCGGGCAACGCCCCGATGCCGTTCTGTAAAACTGAATTCTTTTCACGAAGAATAAGGTAACGTCTCGAATCAGCATTTGGGTGCGAGGCAACCAATAAGCTGAATTCGCTGGCTGGCCGCCTTCTACCATATCCACTCGTGAAGATCATTCATCTCGCCCTATGGAATCTACCAGTGGTCACTGCTGGTTATCGCGCCGTCCTCATACGTCCATGTGATTTGCTCATAGACGAACGCGATGCTTTCCAGATTTGGGAAGCCATGGCGGATGTCTTCGATCTTCGCGTCTATGAGTTGTATCGTGTAGTAGTTGACGTAGTTCCCGCCTGCATTCCTCATGTATAATCGTAGCCGCACATCGGACAGAAGCTCGTTGTTCACCATAGCGGTCATCAGCAGCGGACTCGTGCGATCCATGTACTTCAGCACCTGCAGGGGCCGATGTTGTTGGTTGCTCAGTGATCCTGTGATCATGTCATACGGTCGCGTGATCCCATGGTCGAATCCGATGATGGCGATCTGACCGTTCTGAGTTGCGTTGGTGAGCGACCCCTGTATCTCCCCCTGCGCTGAACCGACTATAGCCATGCTCGCTGGTGTCTGGTTGACAAGGAATTCGGCGTAATACGGCTGGAACCCGAAGGGTTGAGTTCCATTCGCGGCATCAAAGATCTCATCAAGACTGTGCATGGTCGGCCCAGGCAGGCCGAGCGGGATGAGACTGCCTTGGGCCAGTGCTTCCGAACCCGGCCAGTTGCACAGCAGAATGTTCAGAACCATCGCTATCGTCGCTCTCTTCAGCACCATCATATTTCCTCCTCTTTCCGGCCAGACCTTATGGCTGAAGTTGGTTCCGCCACGGTCAATTTTTTTCTAAATTGGTGGCGTACCCAATGGGATATGTCTCGCGGGCTGCCTCGGCGAACCGAGACCTATCCGCATTGATTGATCATTAACAAACAAACCAAAGGAGTACGCCATGAAGAAACTATACATAGGAATGGATGTTCATAAAGAGACAAATGTGCTGGCGTTAGCTTTTTTCCGGAGAGCAGCCGCCAGAGCTTTACGGGAAGACCTCTACGGATCTGAGGGTGTTTGAAGCCGTGCTCCGGCGGATTATGCTGAAAGCGCAGCGATAAATAATTTTCGAAGAAAATAGAGCCAGGGGAACGGTTCAACGCACGTTCGGAATACCTCAGGTCCGACCTTTGGAAAACGCATCTTAGATGCATATATCGGTTGATGTGCCGTATCTGTTTTTGCAGGGCTGGAACGGGCAGAGCCGTTGCTCTTTCAAGCATGAACAGCTTTACCTTTTGTCGCGCGCCAATCAATCCTCACTCCGGATTTTTCTGATGAGGCGGAAGGAGAGGAGAATGATGCCGGCGGAAATCAAGACTATGACGACCTGGGCGGCGCAGTTTCCGCGCGCCTTGGTCGAACGGAATCCGACCTGCATCTCGGTGTCGGGCTGGAGCTGCAGGGTACGTTCAAATTCAATCTGAACGCCCTGTTTGGCCATCGCCACCCGGATGGGATGGACCTCAACCGAGGCCGCCTGCTGCTGGTCGAGCATTTTTTCAGCCAGACTGCTTAGCGCGCTGCTTTCCTTTTCGCCGAGCTGCGCTTCGATTTTTTTCACATCGGTTTCAGACCACTGTTCGTTGACCGGAGCCGCCGTTTCTTCATCGACCTGATTGAGCGACTGCTTCAACTGGCTGCGCCGGTTGACCAATCCGACAACGCCCTGCTGCCGGACGAGGTTGCGGAACTGCACGCGGGCATCTTCATTCAGCGCCTGCTGTCCCTGCGAATAGGAAATAGCCTTCTGAAATGCTTTGCGGGCTCCGCGCTGGTCGCCGCTCTGCATGAATTCATTCCCCATCACGATGTTCTGTTTGGCGCTGTCGCCGAACCGCTGGGTGTTGTCCGCGTTGTAGCTGTCGTATTGTTCTTTGTTAAAACTGCCGGAGAACGAAGACCAGTTTCCGGACAACCGGCGATACTGCATCGTCCCGCCGAAACGGGAATAGCGGTATCCATCCGGCGCGTATAAAGTCCAGAGCACATCGGTCAGCGGAAGCTTAAACTGCGGGCCGGAAAAAGAATGTTTATTTCCGAAGAGAGATTTTTGTCCGGCCTGGGCATACATGACCTCGACAGCGGCGGACAGGTCGGCGCCGGGCTCGATGGGAATCATGTACAAGCCCTCTTCGACCAGCGGACGAACTGCCGTTTCATTCACGAAGACCGACCAGATTTCAGCGTTCTCCGGAAGTTTCATTTCGAGGAACCGCAGGGAGCCCGGTTCGAGTTGCAGAATCAGATTGTTCAGCGACTGATCGTCGCGGGTGATCACTGAATCCAGCCGGACCGATTTAACCTTCGCGGGAAGCACCTCGGCGGCACCGTGGCGCACCACATTCAGTTTCAGATTAAAATCGCTTTCTGTGGCGCGGTAGCACAGCACCGCATCCGAAAGATCACCGGCTCCGAAGCGGCGCGGAATACCGCGGGCATCTTCGGTCCGCAGAAACTCAGAAACCTCGGCCGGTTTCACTTGAAGCCGTCCGCTGGAGAACAGGGTGACGTAGCCTTTCTGGCTTTCAGTGCCGAGCGTTTTCAAGGGTTGGATAATCAGGTCGGATTTATCGTGCGCAAAGGGCATTTGATAGACCACTTCCATTCCGTACCGGTTTTCCACTTTTCCGTGCAGCTCCACTTCCCAGATGCCCTGCTCTTCATCCATTTTCCGAACTCTGGAAATATTGCGTCCTGAAACCACCAGAGCAATTTCCGGACGGGGCGGCTGCAAGCGGAAAATTTTCACGCCCGCGTGTTCGATATCATATTGGACATAGCACCGGACTTTAAGCAGGCCTTCCGACAGCGATGCCCGCTGCAAAACCTCCGCTTTGATTTTCGGCTCCATCACTTCCGACTGAAGCCGGATCGTCCAATCCGGGCGGAGCAGGTTATAGGCGAGACTGCCCTCCTGCCGGACACCCAGCTCACGGGGGCTGATCTCGCTGACGCCGTCGCGCACAACGGGAGTCACGCGGATGCCGCGCTCGGCGGTAATCGCCAGCGTTCCGGTGTGTTTCAGCACGCCATCCATCTGAATGCGCGGCACGTTGAACTCGGCCTCAAGATCGCGTCCGGAGCGGCTGAGCACCAGATTCAGCGGAATCGTCCCCGTCACCTGTTTAGTAAAATTGACGACCAGTTCGCGGGTTCCGGCGCTCACTTCATCCCAATGGCTGACCGCATCGCCGCTGAGCGAATCGACATCGAACCCGTCCGGAATGCGGACGCGCAAAGCAAAAACGCCGGACTTGCTGACGGTTACATTCAACCGGCTGGAAAGCCGTATCTGTTCCGTGGCAACATCCAGGCCGGTCTCTTCCAGAAGCCGCAGCTCAGGAAGAACCTGATCGGCGGTCACATTGGCTGAAAACGGCAGGCTGTTGTAGCGGTAAGCGCGCTTCATGGAGGTTTCGCCCGATCCGGCCAGCAGCCGGGCGGCATCGTCGATATTGATCCCGCTGAGATTTTCGACCGATGCGACATCCATCTGAACGGCATCCGGAGACGCAAAGGCCACGATGCCGCGCTGCATCACCGCATTCCGGACCGCAAGGCCTTTTATAACCGACCGGTAGGGCAGTTTTTCCTGAGAAATCTGCGCCTTGATCTGCATCTGATAGGACTCGCTGGCGGGCGCGGAAAGCACAACATCCAGCAGGCCGGATTCCGGATCATACCGCCAGGTGCCGAGATTTTTACCATACACTTCGGTAATGCTCATCCCTGCCGGCACATCAAATTGAAGGTTTTGAAGTTCGCCCTGCGCGATGCTGAACAGCACCTGATGCTGGAGGCCGACCATGCCCGGACGGAAATCCGCCAGTGTGTTCACATCGCAGAAAAAGCGCGACTGCTCGCGGTCGGTTTTACGTTCCTCGGGCTTCCACTGCAACCGGCAGAGGCGGAATGCCGGATTGAAGAGAATTTCGGCATCCGTTCCCTCCTGCCGGATACGGATGGCCTGCGGAGACCGGGCATTCCAGCCTGCCGCCGGAAGTTTCACGGCAACCCGGTTTTGCAGGGCATCCGGAATCCATAAATTCGCCGACCATTCGCCTTGAACGTACTGCGCAACGGCCAGGTAATCGACCGAAACGGTATAGTCTCCGTCCCGTTCGACGCGCAAAACCGTTCCGTCCTGATCTGCCGTAACCTTTAAATTCCGCGAGGACAAATCATAGTTCGCCAGAATTAAGCCCGGCCCCGAAAGCTGAAGTTCGCCGCCTTTTTCCGCCGTCAGCGTCAGTTCCATATGCACGCTGACATTCACCTGCGGCTCAGTTTCAAAATGAGGCACCGTCACCTGCAACTCGACGCTCTTCGCCTGAAGGGAAGCCGTCTGCTCCGGAGGCGGCATAACCGTCTGCTGATCGTTGGAAGAAAGCACGGACGCATATCCGGCTGCGGCAATCATGGCCGCCGCGATCATCCCCGTCAGTTTTACCCGAACAAAGCCTTCGCTTCCGCCGACAGGTTCCACACTCCGGAAAAGCAATTCGTCTCTCGCCTTCTGAAGTTTGCGCTGCGCGTTTCCTTTGCGCCGTCCCGCCATAAAACAGACGACGAAAATCAGCAGATGCGGCAGAAGCAGAGTCAGCCAGGCCAGATACGGAACAAAGGAATAAATTCCGGCGAGCGCCGCCAGAAAGACGACCAGATATTTCCGGTTCCCGGACACCAGCATCCAGACCACGGGAATCAGTCCGGCCAGCAGAAACGCCAGATTTTTAATCATTCCAAACCCGGCATTCACCAGCGTCAACTGAACGAACTGTCCGTCATCGGAACCCGACACCGCCTTGCTGAACGCCCATTCTGCGGGCGTATAACCGCAAGACCCCGCCAGCAGAAACGCGGAACCAACGAGCAGCCCCGTAAACAAAAGGGATGCCGCCAGCAGAAAAAATCCGACACAGAACCGTCCAAAAGAAAACGAGTCCCCGCTCCCTGCGCTTTTACCGACGGAATACAATCCGAGACTGACCGTCCCGAAAACACAAAACCAAAAAAGAAAAGAAAACAGACCGATCTGTGAAACCAGCTCGCCCCAGCCGGCCCGACGGTTTAAAAGCGCTTCGGGAAGCTCCATATTTCCCTTGGCGGACAGAAGTTGTTTTCCGTCCGGCAGCGTAAACGCCCAGCGGGCAAACACGGACTGCGTATCCACCTTCGGCGACTGAAATTTCATGCGGGCAAACAGCCCCGGTTTCTTCAGTTTTTCGGCGTAGGTGACTTCTATCTTCAGCGGCGCGTTGGGGTCGCGGCGGCGTTCCACCGGAACCAGAATCCAGCCGTCGCCCTGTTCCAAAACCTGAATTTTGCTTTCGTCCACCTTGACCGACCACAGCGAGGCGCCGTCCGGAAGCCGTACCGGCAGGTATTGCCGGTCGGTATTCTTCACATGATACAGCGCGACTGTCACCGCTTCGCCCTCTTTGCTGAGCGTCGTATTCAGCGTGATATGATCTGCCACCTGCGTCAGCAGCGGCTGCGTGGAAAAGCGTTTGATTTTCAACCGGGCGTCGTGGGTTGCGGCAACATATTTATAAGCGTGCATCACTGAATCGTTAATCAGCAGGGCATACTCCTCGGGAAGCTCCTCCACATCAATCGGGAGAATTGCCGGAGACGCGCTGATCTCCTCCGCCAGCGACAGATTGGCCGAGCCGGCCAGCGCGATATAGCCGGTTTCGTTTTCGACATCCAGGGTTTGGATGCCGCCGACCGACAGCTCTTCACCCTGATATTGCGCCGGGTGATCATACGTCACCAGCAGCGTGTAATCGCCGATCACCTTCTGCTGAAGATACACGGTCCAGCGCCCGCCGTTCTGCGTCCAGTTGCGGATATCGCGCCCGTGAATTTCCACGTTGCGATAAAAGGCGGGAATGCTGAGATCAAAACTGCGCACCGGCGCACTGGCGATGTTGTAGGTGATCAGACTGCTGCCGAACACGCCGCTTTCGCCCAGCGAAATCAGTTGAAACGACTCGGCATGAATCGAGGACAGCTCCTGATGAACGCTCACCTTCCCGGTCCAGTCCGGACGTTTAAACCGGAACGCCTGCCGCGCATCCGCGATCTTGACCGGCAGCGACCCGGTATTCACTTCCCGCAACCCGTTCAACTCCACGCCTTCGACCCGCGTTCCGGTTTCGCCGCGCAGCACGATAAATCCGCGCTCGGACTTCGCACCCGTCACCTGAAACAGCGGCATCTCAAAACCGGAGGCATCGTCCGGCAGTGTTTTTTCGAGCCGCACCTGAATCAGTGAGCGGCTGTCCACTTCCTTTTTGAAATAAACTTTGATCCGGCGGGACCCGTCGCGGTCGCGCACATCGTAGTCGGCCACATTCTGCCCGCCGACTCCGGTCACCGTCCAATCCCTGGAAATATCCAGCTCCAGATCGCGGGCCGGCGCGTCGCGCACTTCGAGATCAACCGATGCCTCCAGCGACGCATCGTTTTCGCTCAGCACCAGCACCAGTTGATCCTGCGCGTGCAGCGACGTTACGATATTGTCCGCCGACAGCTTCATGCTGAACGGCATATTCGCAAACATATAGGCATACAATCCGCGCTTCGGCAGTGTCAGCCCGACCCGTTTCACCGCATCCGGCTCAATCTGCGTCACTCCGCCCAGTTCATTGACCAGCAGTTTGATCGTACTGTCCGTTCCGACCAGCGCCACGCCGTTGGCGCGAATCACGCCTTGCGGCTCGATGACCGGAAAATCGAACGCACAGGGAAATTCCGCCAGCGGCAGTTCCGCCTGAACCGTCAGAATATAGCTCTTTTCATAGGGGCGGCTCAGCTCGACAAACAATTTCCGCGCTCCCTCCTGCTCGCGAACATCCCACGACAGCAAATCCGCGCCCGTCACCTGAATCACATTCAGCCCGGCGGGCAGCTTCATCGACAACTCCTTCATGCGCCCCTGAGGAATCGTATAGGTATATTGTCCTTGAAGCTGCAGCGCGCCGACCTTGGCCGACCCGATTAAAACGCTGTCGCACGAGGCCACCAGATCGCCCGAAAGTTTTTCCAGCTCGGGCCGCCAATCAATATGGATTTCGCCCGACGGCGGCAGATAAGTTCTGACACGCTGATCCGCCAGTTTTTCCGTGCGGGGAGCATCCGCCACGTTGACCTCATACCCCTCTTTTTCCGGCTGCAGCGTAATCTCGCGAATCGCGGCACCGGGCACGCTGAAGGCCGCGCTGCGCAACTGCCCGCTCACCGCCACCTGAGCTTCAAACTCAATGGAAACAGACTTTTTCCCGTTCCCGTCAAATTCGATGTAATACGCGCCGTCTTCTTTGACCAGTTCAGCTCCGCGAGGCAGTTTGGTTGCGACGGGAAGCACCGCGCCGCTCAGCACCATAACCCGCACCGGCGCCTGTTTCACCTGCACCTCGAAATCCATCTTCAGAGCCAGCTCGTCGGCGGAAATGCGCCCCGTCATCGTCACCTGCTTAATCAACGCCTCGGCATTTACAACGCCCGCCAGCAGACATCCCGCTAAAACCATTCCTATCCGTTTCATAGTCAGCCTCCTCATCGTTCCAACCGATCCGCAATCCATATCAGCTTCAACAGCTCCTGCACCTGTGCATCAATATCCAAAACGTTCGCCACCGGCTGCAGGCGGCTGGAAATATCCTTCATCTCCGTGCCGTCCGCATACGGACTGCGGCGCAGCCGCTCGGCAAACTCCGCCGTACAGGCCGCCAACCGGAAGCGGATGTCCGCCGCCTCAAAACGCGGACTCCGCGCCGAATCCGTCACCCGGCTGCTGATTTCTTCGACCGTCCCGTTATCGGCGCGGCGGTAACGCACATACACCGTCGCAATCGGCTCCGTCGCGGGACCGTCCGGCCTCAGTTCCACATCATAGAGCGCAGTCACCGACTGCCCGGAGCCCACCTCGCCCGCGTCCACCGTATCATCGCGGAACTGCTCTTTGGTGAGCTGGCGGTTTTCATAGCCGAGCTGGCGGTAGCGCATGACCCGCGCCGGATTGAACTCAATCTGAATCTTCACATCGCTGGCAATCACATGCAGGGTGGAAGCGAGCTGATCCACCAGCAGGTGGCGCGCTTCGTCCAGCGTATCAATGTAGGCATACATTCCGTCGCCGCGATTTGCCAGTTTCTCCAGCAGATCGTCGTCGTAGGTGCCCGCGCCGAAACCGAGCACGGAAAGATAAATTCCTTTTTTCCGCTGTTCGGAAACCTGCTCCAGAATCGCCTCCGGATCCAGCTCGCCCAGATTGGCGACTCCGTCCGACAGAATCATAATGCGGTTCGAATCGCCGGCGCGGAAACCGCTGACCGCAACCTGATAGCCCAGCTCCAGCCCCTGATCGAACTGCGTCGGCCCGCCCGGCTGCAACGCCTCAATCGCTCCAAGCAACCTTGCTTTGTCGCTCACCGGCGTATGCTCGCAAACCAGCCGCGCTTCACCGCCGAACTGGACAATCGCCACCGCATCCTCCGGAGCGAGCTGATCCAGCAGCAGCGCCAGCGACTCCTTCACCAAACCCAGCCGCTCCGGCGTGCTCATCGAACCCGACGTATCAATCACCAGCGTCAGCACCGCCCCGCAATGATCGTCGCGCCCGATCCGCCGCCCCTTGATCCCGACCTTCAGCAAATCCATACCGGTTCGGAACGGCGACGGAGCCATCTCGCTGTGTACCGAAAACGTCTGCTTTCCGGCAGGCGGACGGTAATCATAATCGAAACTATTGATGAACTCCTCCGTACGGACCAGCTCCGGCTCGGGCAGTCCGTTTGCCAGCAACTGCTGCCGCGCCAGCCCGTAGGATGCGGTATCCACATCAATGGAAAAGGTGGAGAATGCGTTTTCTTCCGCCATCACATAGGGATTAAACACCGCCGGTTTCAACGCCTGCCGTTTAACCTCACGATCCGCATCCTTTTCCTCAAACTTTTTATAACAATCTCCCCGTCTTTGGGAATATCCTTCTCTCTCCCTGCGCAGTGAGGAATCCTCCGGCGTAGAAGCGGCGACCTCCAACTTGGCAATCGGCTCGTTCGCTTTCTGAGCAACGACCGGTGCAGGTGCCGCAGCGGCAACCAGATCCGCTGTCAAAAGAGACTTCTCTGCATTTTTCTTTTCATCTAACCTGCCGCTGTCACTAAGTTCTGTAGTCGGTGCAAATCCCTCCTCAATACCCCCGCTTAACCCTTTATCAAACCCGGCGCCAAACCCGGTTTCTCCGTTTCCCGACACTTCCGGCAGCTGAAAATTTACAGAAGCCGGTTCCGATTTTGAAACTATTCTTGTGCTTTCCGATGGCTTTTTCGGCTTTTCCTCCACTATTTCCCGTAACGCTGTCATTTCGTACTCAACAAGCCCGGATGCCACGTCGGTTGCAGTTCGAAGATTCGCGCTCACTCGGTCAGACTTGAATTTCACTGCCGGTTTCTTTAACGGTATCGTTTTCGTATTGCAAGGGGAAGGCAGCATAAAGCACATTCGGGAAGGTTTTCCCATCCCACCTTTCACAGGAACCATGATGGAAGCAGCAAACACCATGAAACAAACAAAAATCCCAGCGACTAATGCACCTTTAAGCTGTGCGCTATTCCAAACCTTGGAAAAAACACTCGGTTCAGGATAATCAGAGGCCCGCCGGTTCCACAGAACCACCCGTTCCGGTGCGGGGGCGGCAGCGAGGGCGTTGCCCAGCAGTGAAAGTGTTGCGCGGCAGCTTTCCAGTTCAGCGCGGCAGCTTTCGCAGTTCGCGAGGTGCATTTCCACTGTTTGGAAATCCGATGCGTTCAATTCGCCGTGCAGATAGGCGACCAGTTTTTTCTCGATGGATCGGCAGTTTTTCATGATATCACCCCCGCCTGGCGCAAGCTTCGGCTGAGCTTTTTGGTTGCGCAATGAATCAGAGTTCCGACATAGCCTTCGGAACGGTTGAGCACAGCGGCAATCTCTTTATAGGACATCTCTTCCTGAAGCCGCAGCACAAGAACTTCGCGCTCTTTCGGCTTCAGAACATTTAAATGATGAAGAACCAGCGCCTGCTGTCTGTCCGGTTCACTCCCCTGCTCCGGGTCAAAAACATACGAATCCATCTCAACCGACTGACGCTGATGCAGTAAACGGCGGCGCGACTCCTTGCGAATACAATCGATCGCCGCGTTGTGGGTGGTTCGGAACAGCCAGGGTTTGAGTGGAACGCCGCGTTCCGCCACCTGTTCCCAGTTGGCGTGCAGGCGGATAAACGCCTCCTGAACAACGTCTTTCGCCAAATCCGCGTTGTTCAAAACGCGGGCGGCGTAGCGCAGCAGAACGGACTGATGCTGTTCCATTACATCCTCCAGACTCAGATTGTCCGGCGCGGGTTCCCCCGCACCATCCCGGTGATTCATCATCTCAGGACCCCTTATTCGGTTAATCTTCCATGTCTAATACGCCTGCCGCATGCAGTACCTTTGCAAAAAATAAAAAAATATACAAAAAATAATTCCGTTATCCGGAAACAAAACTTCGCGTCCGTTGATTGCACAACCCGACACGCCGCCTGCCTCCGGATATCTCGGCAGGAATTTCCCGGATTTCTTTTTCAGAGCCTGCAGAAAAGGAAAAAGGAAATTTGAAATACGAAATTTGAAATAAAAACCTTAAGCGGTATAGTGCCGCGCATGAACAGTAACGAATCCACAAAAGCGGTTTTTCTGACGTTTCAGCGCAACGAGATTACAGAGCATCAGATTTACCGCAAGTTGGCGGAGATGACGAAAGATGCGGCCAACCGCGAAGTGCTTCTCCGCATCGCGGACGACGAATTGCGCCATTACGGGCAATGGAAAACAGCGACCGGGCAGGATGTTGCGCCAAACCGGCTCAAGGTCTGGAAGTACGTCTGCATTGCGCGGATTTTCGGACTGACGTTCGGGATCAAACTGATGGAAGCGGGAGAAAAGGCGGCACAGAATAAATATGGCGCATATGAAACCCCGTTCGAGCCGGCCGGTCAGATGGCGGAAGACGAAAACAGTCACGAACAGGCGCTGATCGGCATGCTGGACGAGGAAAGGCTGCGTTACACCGGATCAATTGTGCTGGGGCTCAACGACGCGCTGGTCGAACTGACCGGCGCGCTGGCCGGGTTCACGCTGGCGTTGCAGAACACCAGACTGATTGCGCTGACCGGCGCGATCACCGGCATCGCGGCAGCCTTTTCGATGGCGGCATCGGAATATCTTTCAACGAAGGCGGAGGATACAGAAAAGCATGCCGGGAAAGCGTCAGTCTATACCGGGATCGCTTACATTCTGACGGTACTGACGCTGATTTCGCCCTACCTGGTTTTTAAGAACTACTTCGTTTGCCTGGCCGTCACATTGACACTCGGTGTGCTGATTATCGCATCGTTTAATTACTACATCGCGGTCGCCAAAGACCTCCCGTTCCGCCGGAGGTTTCTGGAAATGACCGTCCTGAGCCTCGGCGTGGCGGCGGTCAGTTTTCTCATCGGCTTCCTGCTTCGGAAATTCACCGGCATTGAAATTTAAGCCTGTTCCGCCGCATATTTTTTACCGGTTTTCAGATCCGCCCTGACCTGTGAAATAATTTCCAGCATGCGCCGGGCCCGCGCACGGATGTTTGCATCCGAGTGGGTCACCCGCGAATTCCATTTTTTGTACTCTTCCATCACACGGGTTTTAGCCTCACGGGCGGTCATGCCGTCGTACAATCCCAGCAGGCAGTCCGGCGGGACTTCCTGCAAATCGTGTTCCATCAGGAAGCGATCCACCAACCGGGTAAAGGTGCTCATATCCGCGCCGATCCCGACGCAAAGATTATGAAACACCGGA
>JALOTS010000205.1 GCA_025457785.1 Pontiellaceae bacterium
TCATCAGCGTTGACGTTATAGAGATGTCCGTCTTCGCCGCGGCCGAGCGGCGTGATGACGGGGATAATGTCCGCTTTAAGGAAGGCTTTAACCGGTTCAATATCCACGGAAATCACCTTGCCGACGTAACCCCAGTCAAGCTTCTTTCCCGTCTGAGGATCGACACCGGTTTGTTTTTTCACCTTAATGATGTCTTCGCCGTGAATACCGCAGGCTTTACTGCCGTAATTTTTTATAATTTCCACCAGATGCGGATTCACTTCGGTATTGAGAACGCGCTCCACCACAACCATGGTTTTTTCGTCGGTCACCCGCAGACCCTGAACAAAGTTCGGCTGAAGATTCGCTTCCCGCATTTTCTTTGAAACGGCTTTTCCGCCGCCGTGCACGATCACCGGCTGAAGACCGACGCATTCCATGAACGCAACATCTTTCAGGATGTTCCGGTAGCCGATTTCGCTTTCCATGATGCTGCCGCCGAATTTAACGACCACTGTATCGCCGCGAAATTTCTGGATATACGGCAGGGCTTCAATCAGCACCGATGCTTTTTCAATCATTTGCTGCATAAAAACCTCTTTACTGCATAAATTATTCTGCTACTCGACATTGATCCGAACATACTCTTCGGTGCAGTTGCAGGTGTACACGACCGCTTTGCCGGTGCCGAGATTCAAGTCGATGTGAATCGTAAAAGCTTCCTTGGAAACAGCATCGACAAGCCTGCCTTCCGGCGTTCCGGCGGCTATGCCGTTGCGCACAGCGGGAACATCACCGTAATCGATATCCACTTTGTTTTCCTGCACCTGTGCGTAGGAATATCCGATTGCATCCATAATCCGGCCCCAGTTCGGACGCCTGCCGGCCCAGGCCGTTTTGTTGAGCATGGAATTGGCGACCGACCGCGCCGCTTCTTCCGCTTCGCCGTTCGATGCCGCACCGGCAACCGACACCGTAATGACCCGCGTCGCCCCTTCGCCGTCTTTAACGATCATCATGGAAAGATCGAAAAGCATCTTTTCCAGCGTCTGGCAGAACAGAGCCCAATGTTTGGAATCCTTTGTGATGAGTTCATTCCCGGCGAGTCCGTTGGCGAGGCAGATCACGCTGTCATTGGTGCTCCGGTCGCCGTCCACGGTGATCCGGTTAAAACTCATATCGACCGCAGCGCGAAGAGCGCACTGCAGCGTGTGTTTATCCACGGCGGCATCGGTCAGGACAAAGGCCAGCATCGTGGCCATATTCGGCTCGATCATCCCCGACCCTTTGGCGAGTCCGGTGATTCGTACCGGCAGCCCGTCGAGATCCATCTCCGCCGTCACCGTTTTACTGACAAGATCTGTTGTCATCATCGCCTCGGCGGCATCCATTCCGCCGTCCGGAGAAAGATGTTCAAACAGAGATTTGATTCCGCCCGCAATCAATTCCATCGGAAGCGGTTTCCCGATTGTTCCGGTCGAACAGACAAATACATCAATCGGCTTGATGCCCAGCGGACCGGCGGCGAGAGCCGCCATGGCCTCGGCATCATCCATGCCTTGTACGCCGGTACAGGCGTTGGCGTTGCCGCTGTTCATCACAATGGCCCTTGCCCCGTCGTGTTCAACCACCCGGATATCCCATTTAACCGGAGCGGCCTTAACCTGATTGGTTGTAAAAACAGCGGCGGTTTCAGCCGTCACTTCTGAAACAATCAGGGCCATGTCCTTTTTGTTTTTCGTTTTTTTAATTCCGGCCGCGACGCCCGCTGCGGAAAATCCTTTGGGAAGAGGTAAAATTTCCTTCATATTTTTCAACTCCAAAGCGGGGAGAGTACACGGAGAAATTGTTTTTCGAAATAAAAAAATCCCGGTCTTTTAAAAGAACCGGGATTCCGCCGCAAAACCGAAAACCGCTTAGCGTTTCGAGAACTGGAAACGCTTACGGGCGCCCGGCTGCCCGGGTTTCTTCCGCTCTTTCATACGCGCATCGCGGGTAAGAAATCCGCCTTTTTTCAGAATGGGTTTAAGTTCCTCTTCCGCTTTGATCAGCGCGCGGGATGCGCCGTGCGAGATGGCGCCGCACTGGCCGACTTTTCCGCCGCCGCTGACGACGACAATCATATCGTACTGGTCGGCACGTCCGGTAAGCACAAGCGGACGGGTTACAGTGTCCAGCATGTCTTTGGTATCAAAATAATCCTGAGCGGTTTTCCCGTTCACAGTAATCGCACCGGAGCCCTTGACGAGGGTGACCCGCGCCACGGATGTTTTGCGCCGGCCTGTTGCGGCAATTTGATCAACTTTTTTTGCTGCTACCACGTTGTGTACTCCTTATTAGCCTTTAAATTCGAGCGTCTGAACTTTTTGCGCCGCGTGCGGGTGTTTGGGTCCGGCATAAACTTTCAAGCGGGTGATTGTCCTGCGCATCAGACGGTTGTCCGGAAGCATCCCCTCAACCGCCTGCATAAGAATTCGTGTCGGATTCTTTTCACGGATCTCGGCCGCTGTCCGTTCTTTCAAGCCGCTGTTGAACCCGCTGTAGTCCTGATAAATTTTAGCCTCTTCCTTATTGCCGGTCAGCTTCACCTTTTCGGCGTTGACAACCACCACAAAGGCGCCCGTATCCACATGGGGAGTATAGGTCGGTTTGTTTCGTCCGCGCAAAAGATCCGCAATAAACACAGCCAGACGGCCTGCGGACTTATCGGTGGCATCGATCACATACCACTCCCTTTGAATATTATTTTCGTTCGCTACAAATGTCTTCATGAGAAATCTTTCCGGTTCAAATACAAGGCGGGGAAAATATACGAGCCTCTACCCCGTGTCAACACCTCTGCCAAAAGTTTTTATTTAAAAAGCCCCGGAATGAAAAAAAGATTCCAATGATCGGAAAAACCGGCTCTTATGGTTCCGGAGATTGGAAAACCATGGACGAAAAGGAAAATAACGGATTACGCACCGGGGTTGTGGCGGTGGTCGGCAGGACCAATGTCGGCAAATCCACCCTGCTGAATGCGCTGCTGGGCGAAAAGGTGAGCATCGTCAGCGACACGGTGCAGACGACACGCAATATCATCCGCGCCATTCTGACCGAAGAACGCGGGCAGATTGTTTTTCTCGATACGCCCGGCGTACACAAGGCGCAGGGCGAACTGGGCAAAAATCTCAATAAAATGGCCCGTTCTTCCGTAAACGGAGCCGATGCGGTTCTGCTGGTGCTGGACGGATCTTCGAAGCCCTGGCAGGAGGATGACGGCTGGATGCGCCGTCTCGCCGCCGGCGAAACGCCGTGTTTGATTCTGCTCAACAAAACCGATTTGGGCACCGCGTTCGTCGCAAGCTATCAAACGCTGTGGAATGGAATCGCCGCCGAAAAATGCAGCACGGTGAAACCGGTCTGGATCAGCGGCTCCGCATTAAAAGGCGGCGGACTGCCGGAACTGACCGCCGCGCTGTTTGCCATGGTTCCCGCCGGGCCGCCGCTTTTCCCTGAAGAACTTCTGACCGATTATCCGCGCAAACTGAATATGGCCGATGTCATCCGCGAAAAACTGTTCGAACGGCTGCATGATGAACTGCCGCATTGTATTGCCGTCTGGGTTGAAACCATCACCGAAGGCGAAACCGAGTGGAAGGTGGATGCCGATATTTATATCGAGCGGCATTCCCAGAAGGGGATCGTCATCGGCGAAAAAGGACGTCTGCTGAAATCGGTTAAACATCACGCCGAAAAAGAGTTGGCCGAAATGTACGGCCTTCCCGTCCGGTTAAATCTCTGGGTGAAAGTCGAAAAGGACTGGCGCAAAAACTTCTGGATTCTCAAAAAACTCGGCTATGCGTAATCCTGCGGCGGCAGCCGAACTGCTTCATTTGCTTTATTGCGCTGGTTTTATCCGTTTGCTACGTTCACGACATGCAATCCACCTTTGAACCCGCCTTTGCCGCCACCCAGGCCCTCGCCAAAGATTTTGAAGCGAACTCCAGGCATTATCTTTCCCCCGGCTATCAGGAAGCCGAAGTCCGTAAGGCGTTCATTGACAAGTTTCTGATTGCGCTGGGCTGGGATGTAAACCATGACTGGCAGAAAAATCCCTTTGAGCAGGAAGTGAAGGTTGAAACCGGCGTAGCCATGAACGGCTCACAGCGTCGCGCTGACTACGCCTTTTGCATCGCTCCGAACTTCCGGGATGTCCGCTTTTTTGTGGAGGCCAAAAAACCGTTCGGCGATATTACGAACGCGCAAAACTATTTCCAGACCATCCGTTACGGCTGGAACGCCCAGACACCGGTTGCCATTCTGACCGATTTCGAGCAGTTCCAGATATTGGACTGCCGTTATAAGCCGGATGTGGACACCGCGCTTTCCCATTGCATCCAGAAATTCCATTACTCGGAATACGCCGACCCGGAAAAATTCGCGATCATCTATTACCTCTTTTCACGCGACGCAGTTGCCGCCGGTTCACTCGATAAATTTGCTGAAACCCTGCCGAAGAAACGCGGCAAAGCCATTCAGCGCGGCCTGTTTAAAGGCGGCTGGCAGAGCATTGATGAAGCGTTTCTTGAAGAACTCGACGGCTATCGCGACGCGATGGCCCGCTCCTTCAAAAACCGGAACCCGGAACTGGACGGCGAAACGCTGACCGAGATTACCCAGCGCACGATTGACCGCCTTGTTTTCATCCGTTTCCTCGAAGACAAGATGATCCATCCCGAAAACCTGATTTCAGAGTTCGGAAATCGGCTCCCCGTGACTGACTGAGGGTTTCTCAGCCAGCCACAGGTGCCACACCACCCGGCATGCGGGTCCGCACCGGGCGGTTCCAGTCAGATGC
>JALOTS010000206.1 GCA_025457785.1 Pontiellaceae bacterium
TAAGGCTGTTTTTTCTGATCGGCGGCGATTACCGACTTTATGAAATCAACATAGTTGGCGGCACCGCCGCGCTGGTAGCCGTCGCGCTGGACCACCAGTCCCTGCGGGTTAAGAATCAGCACAGTCGGAAAACCCTCAATGTTGTATTTTTTCGCAAGAGCCTCGTTTTTTTTCTTCTGTTCATCGGTCTGCGGTTTACCGCGGGGGAAGTCCACCAGCAGGCAAATCAGATTGGCGGAAGCGTAATCAATAAATTCCTTCTGCGAAAAAACCTCGTCGTCCAGCTTGATGCACCAGCCGCACCAGTCCGACCCGCTGAAATCAATCAAAACATATTTATTCTCTGCTGCCGCCTGCTTCAGCGCGGCATCATAATCTGTCTGCCAAATACCCGCTCCGTCGGCAGCAACCGCCGTATCCTGACTGCATCCGCATAAAAAAACCGTTATCAGAACCGCCGCGCCCATCATTCCTGCTTTTTTCATCACGTCTCCTTTTTTTGTGCGGAACAATATACATGGAGAATAAACCCGTGCCAAGCCTTGAGCAGAGCGGGCGAATGCAGTACAACCGCTCCATGGACTTCATATCATTTGATTTAGAAACAACCGTTATTCATCCGGAATATGATGCCGTTGTCTAAATCGGGGCCGTGCGGTTCTGCAACGCTGAACCGGTTGATACCTTTTGTACGCTCATCAATCCCGGGCGTCCGATCCCGCCGGAGGCCTCGGCGGTCAATGGAATTACCGACGACATGGTTGCGGATCAGCCCGGACTGTTTTAAACCTTTCGTCCGAAGGATTCATCATTTTTGAACAATCCGTCTTTTTTTTCGGCTTTCGGTTCCGGGATTTAAAATTTATCTTGTCGCCGAACCCCTGTTCCTTTTAGTTTCCATTGATGAATGAGAGGTGTAAAAAAATGCCGGTGATTTTCCTTAGTGCGGCTCTGCCGGTTTCCGGACCGCTGCGTGCGGCGGAGCTGAGCGGGAAATATCCCCGGACAGAACTATCCAACAGCTTCGTTGTCATGAAACTGTTTCTGCCTGATCCTGTAAACGGCTCCTACCGTGCCACCCGCTTCGATTGGTCCGGAATTATTTCCGGTCTTCAATACAAAGGCCATGAATATTTTTCCGCCTGGCAGGAAAATACCGACCCGTTTTGTCATGAGGCCCTGACCGGTCCGGTGGAAGGATACGAAAAACCCGGCTTGGGATATGCGGAAGCCCGGCCCGGCGAAGGATTCATCCGCATCGGCATCGGCATTCTGGAAAAGGAAGACGAAAAAGAATACCAGTGTTTCAAGACCTATAAAATTATCAATCACGGAGTGTGGGCGGTGGAACAGGGGACGGACTGGATTGAGTTTACGCACACCCTCGCCAGTTCCTTTGGATATGCCTATGTGTACACCAAACGCATCGAACTGAAAAACGATGAGCCCGGATTTAAACTGATTCATACCCTCAAAAACACCGGGCGAAAACACATCGAAACCGACCAGTTTAACCACAACTTTTTCACCATCGATGACCAGCCGACCGGCCCGGATTTTACCATCCGGTTCCCGTGGATCTGCCGGACGGAAAACAATCTGAACGGGCTGGCAACACTCGACCAGAACACGCTGCGTTTTCTGGAGTCTCTTTCCGGCGGCAAATCCATCTGGATGGAGCTGAACGGGTATGGCCGGGATGCTGCCGATCATCAGGTTGAGGTGTTCAACAGAAAAACCGGAGCCGGAGTGCGGGTGCGCGGAGAGCAGCCGTTACACAAGGCGGTCTTCTGGGCGCGCGAAACAACCGCCTGCCCGGAACTCTACACATGGATTTCAGTTCCGCCCGGACAGGAGCAAACCTGGACTTCGGATTACATCTTGTTTCTTAACGAAAATGAATCCAGTTTATATCAAAATAATTAGGGTCAAAATAATGGGATTGGGAAACGGATATCATGACTAGAAATCATTTGAGCCACTTCGTTATTTCCTTCAGAAATTATTCGTTGCATTCGCTCGGGGTCCTTAATCATTTTGATCACATTGTGTTTCGTGGTGAAACCCTCTTTGCGCTCCCTTCGGCCAATTCGTGAACGGTTTTGAGTCACGGTTTTATTCCGCAAGGCGGACGCGGATGCGGTAGAAGCGTGCGGGTTCAGCACCGTCGCCTTGGGTTAAAGCGAATGAGTTTTTAGCGTTGAACCAATTTTTGCAGTGAGACGTTCCGGGAGTCCGGCCTCCTGGGCAAAGTGCGGCCAAGCCGAGACGGCCGCCGCGACTTCTTCGATAATTTCGTCCGCCTGATGTTTTGAGAGGCCCGCACCTTTTGCGATGTGCAGAATGTGCGAACGATCCGGCGAGCGGCCTTCGCCTGCTACCGTCATGGTGTGTTCTCCGCCGGGACCGTACGCAAAGGTGAGATCATAGGCCGGTGCCAGCCGCCATTCGTTGCTTTCGTTGAGCAGATAGGCGAAATTTTTCACATGGTCGTCGCGGTTGTGCGCCAGAATATTGAAGACCATCAGGCGGAATGCCGCCGCAGTGTCCACCTGATTGCGGGTCAGAATACGCGTGGTTTTGATCAACTGTTCATAGTCGCATCCCGGAATGCGAAAGTTGGAGTGGATCAGGTTGCCGAAGGTGTGAACATGAATGCGCCGGTTGGCTATACGGTCGAACCGTTCTACGCCGAAAAAGGTATCGCCGGCGACGGTGGTGAACAGACGGGTGAGGGGCATTTCCACCCCGGCGGCCCGGGCCATGCCGGAATATGCAAATTCAATGCGCCCGTCGTCGACGGCATCCCGTTTGGACGGGAATTTTACGATCCATCCGGTGTATCCGGCGGGGAGCTGTTCCTCCCCTGAAATGATCCGGTCGCCGTTCAGTCCGACGAGGACTTTGGGGCGGGCGCCGCCCGGACTGCCGCCTGCCCGCATCAGTTGCGGCAGGACATCGTCGGCGGTTCCTTCTACTACCGCATAGGCGGCCTCCGCCAGACAGTGCAGATCCAGTATGGTTTCGCACTCGTCGTTGAATTGAGCAGGGGGATGGTAGGTTAATGCGCCCATGGTGCGGGTTCCCATATAGGCCAGCCGATCCAGCGGCGACACGGTTTCGGGAGGAATGCCCAGCTTGCGGAAATAGCGATCCATCAGCAGCAGCCCCCATCCGTCGGGCAGACTGTCGTCAAAGAGACCGAAGATCGGGCCGAAGGCAAGGTCACGATGTTCGTGCAGCCCCGGTGCGGGCGGCAATTTGAACGGTGATAGCCAAAGCGGGTTGTCCAGAAAATCCGGGTCGTATTCGAAATAAACCCTTCGTCCGGATTCCGCCAGCGTCCCGACCGGTCGGCAATCTTCGGGACTGAGCGACAAATGAACGGAGAGTTTTTTCATTTTGAACCCCGCTTCGGTTTTCGAACGGCTGCCGCAGCCTCCAGTTCTGCAATGCTGCCGGCAATAGACGGATTCAGGACGGAATCAAACTCATCGAGCCGATCCAGCGCGAAGGCGAGTTTCAGCAGGTTGTGCAGGGAAGCCTGCCCGGTGTGTTCAAAGCGCCGCAGCGAAGCCAGCGTGACACCCGACCGCTCCGCCAGCGTCGCCTGCTTCCAGTTTCGAGCCAGCCGCAGTGCCCGGATTTTTCCGGCGAGCTGCTGCGCGGTTTCTTCCGGTGTAAACAAGATGAATTCATTGTCCATACAGATAATATATTAGTAATAATACAAATAAACAATATGTAATGATAATATATTATTAGTTGTTTAAGATTCATTGAAGCCGTTCAAATCGTTGAAACGGCACTTGGGTGCCTCGTTGTGTCATGGCCCTTACCCTCGCCAACCACCGCCGCTGGATCGCCGAATCCTGCGGCCCCAAGCTCCCCCTCGCCTTCTTGCGGGCTGAAAACATCTCGGTTGCAAAATTGACCATCCCGTCTTATGCTCCAGAAATTGAGTGATAGATAATGCTATGTTTGGGATCAGAGAGATAATGACCAAATCACTTACTACTTCGGCGCTTTCCGCGATTTCCAAATACGCTTATGCAGAATCGCTGAAATCTTTGGGTTTCAAGCGAAATGGAAACCATTTGTTTAGGCCATCGGAAGACCTTTTTCACGGCATTCACTTTCAGGCTAGTCAGTGGGGATCATCGGAAGAAGGTAAATTCACGATCAACTTGGTTGTTACATCTTCCCTGCTTTATGAAACGTGGACTGGCAAGCCTCTTCCACGCAATCCTGCCTCTGCATTGTTTCCCATTCAGCAACGGATTGGATCTTTCATGCCCGAGCACAAAGATCATTGGTGGGCGGTGTCTTGCACTACGGACATTGCAGTCCTCGCGTGCGAAATTGTGCATGCACTTACCGCGTATGCACTACCATTCTTTACCGAATATCCCGATAACGCAGCTCTTCTTGGAAGGCTTCGTCAAAACAAGGGGCTTCCCGGGCTTACCAGTGCGCAATGCCCGCTCATACACGCAATACTTGCGAAGGGATTGGGTTGTCCAGAAGAAGCTGGTGCTCAAATTCAGCTGGCTCTCGCCGACGCAGGCGAATTTCCATTCAAAACCACAGTCGTGAGGCTTGGTCACCGGATTGGAACACTATGACACGCCGAACAAATCTGGGCCGGGGTACCAGTCCGCCTAAATCATTATTTCGCGCTCTTTGGCGGTTTTGTGGCTAAAAATTTGGGTTCAATGGTTGAAATTGAGGGTTGAGAGAGGCTTTATGAGTAAGAAAAAAAGTGAGACATCCCTAGTCCGGTC
>JALOTS010000207.1 GCA_025457785.1 Pontiellaceae bacterium
CGATCAGCGTCTGCGGGCTCATGTGGCTGTAAATATAATGCTTGATCGGGTGGCCGGTGTCCGCATCCGGATAACCGGTTGAAAACTCCTGCGAAATATAAGGCCGTCCCGGAGTCCGGTCTTCGGTAAAGGTTTTGCCGTCGCGGAAGGTGAAGAAGGTTTTATAGTTGTACCAGTTCGGGTAGTAGTGGTGGTCATCGATATCCCCGTCATCAACGCCCGGATACTGTCCGCCTTTCTTCTCAACATATCTTCGGCAGTTTCCGGAGTCTGCGCAGACCGGACGGGTCGGATCGAGTTCACGTACGGCCTTGATGGCATCCGACAGGATTTCCCAGGGTTCTTTGTTATGAGCCGACCACAGTTTCATCTCATTGTTCATGGTCCACATAAGAAGAGAGGGGTGGTTTTTGTGTTCATTGATCAGCGCCAGCCATTCCCGCTTCCAGATGGTAATCAGCGCCGGGTCAGGAACGTGCTCTCCGTGCAGGAACAGCCAGGGCCAGGTGCCCTCCTGTGAAACGGCGACGCCGTGCACGTCGGCGGCATCCAGCCAGATGTTGTTAAACGGATTGGCGTGGGAGCGGGTGAAATTGATGTTGTTGTCGTGAACGGTTTTCATAAACCGGTCCGCCAGCTCTTTATCGTTGGGCTTGAGCAGATTCGGATTATGATTGGCTCCGCGGATTTTATAAGGCCTGCCGTTCAGCAGGAAATCATCCCCGGAGACCGTAAAGGTTCTGAATCCGGCGTTATACGAAACGTTGTCCAGAATGTTGAAGTGATTCAGTCCCAGTGCCCATTTGTCGGGGCTTACCTGTTCCCGTTTTTCGATCACGAGACTGTTGAGCGCGGTGCTTTCGCCTTTGGCGGGAAGACCGGGCACGGTGATTTGCAGCTTGCCGTTTTTCACGGTCAGGCTCTTAAGAACAGCAACCGGTTCGCCGGCCTTCTTGAAATCGCGGATGATTGCTTTGTCGATCGTGTTCACGGCTGCGCCTTCATACGCTTCCGCCAGTGAAGCCTGGGCCGGATCACCGAACTGCAGCGTGATCAGGTACTCGCCGTTCGGCAGGTCATAGGTGAAGACTGCTTCCGAGCCCGGATTGGCCAGAACCAGCGTGTCCGACAACTGATCCTGCGCCATATTCCGGTCTTTTGCGGTCAGCGGCTCAGACCACCCGTAACCCCGCGAGGCATCATAGACCGCGCCGTCGACCGCTTTCCATCCCGGCACAGCCGGCGCATCCGTCGGCTGGAAATTCAGCTTAACAGCATCCCGGTGATATGACGTGAGATTCACCGCGCTGTTTGTGTTATAGGTGTAGAGAAACACATCCGCCGTGTAGAGATTTGGAAACTCCGGAGACCACATCCTGAAGGCGGCATGTTTTGAATCATCGCTCTTCAATGCCGCCGTATCATCCTGACCGGCAGCGGTTTTAACCTGATTCTTCCGGCTGGACTGATAATGATCATAAACCAGTTTATTGCTGCCATACTCACGAATCTGCGCGCCAATCGAATACGACACTGCCGATTCCGACCGGTTTTTCACGGTTACATCCAAATCAAATGAATTGGTCTGCGGTTTGAAGAAGGTGTCTTCGATCGTCACCGGATCTGAAATGACCAGTGAAACATCCTGCCAGATGCCGCGGTTTAATCCCTTAAACATGCCGTGCGGCAGGGAGTTCAGCATCTTGCCGGTCACTTCGACGGTGACGGCAACGCCCTTGACCGTATCATCATTTGACTCAAGATTCGTGCTGTCGCCGGCCTCAACCACCACGATGTTTTCGCCGGGCTTCACCAGCGATGTCACATCCACCTGGATCGGCGCAAACATCCCCTGATGGACTGCGGCCAGATTTCCGTTCACCCAGATCTGAGAACATTTTGCGATGGATTCAAAATGCAGTTGAACGGTTTTGCCGGCGATATCCTGCGGCAAATGGATGTACTGTTTGTAATAGCCGATTTTGGCTTTTTCATAATCAAAGGTCAGCGCATTACAGCGGTCGGCTTCCATTTCCAGCCAGTTGGCGCTGCCCCGGGCGATATCATCATTGACATAGGTCCAGTTGTAAACCGGTGTCCAGAAATCGGGAACATTCATGATGTGCCAGGAGTCATCCTGAACCGCCGGATCCTGCGGCGGCAGAGTTTTATCCGCTTCGTAGTCGGGCAGGAACAGCCAGTTGCCGTTCAGCGAATAAACCGATCGGCCGTCTTTCGCAGGCCCGATATTCATTTTTTTGTATTCGGCCCGCTGAACTTTCCGTAACGCTTCCTTTTGCGCCGCATTATCCTTTTTCACCGCCGGCAGATATTTTTTCCAGGACTTTTCGCCGGCATCCCCGCGTTTTTCAACAGCCAGCCAGTTGGCGCTGAGACCGGTGCCGGGTTCATCCACTTCGAAGCGGATTCGCAACTGACCGTTGTACGTCGTGACACTTTTCCGGAGAAGCGACTCGGCGCCTTTTTCTGAAACACTGTTCATCGCCGGCTGCAGTTCATCCATAAAAAACATCCGGTTTTTAGAGCGATGCAAAGGATCGCCCATATGCAGCGAAACCACGTAGTCTCCATCCGGAAGATCCGCCACGAAGATTTTGCTGCCGGGATCTTTAAAGCCGGCCAGCGAATCATAAAGAGGATCATCGCTCACGTCCCGCTTGCGGGTATAAAGCCCTTCTTCGCGCCAGCCATATCCCTTTTCCTTCGAATAGAGGCTCTCATCGACGGAAATCCAGCCCGGAACCGCCGGGTTGGTCAGGCTTTGGAAATTATAGCGGATGGCGTTTTCATGGAGCGTATATTCGGCAATCGGGCTTACCTTCACATAATCAAACTCCACGGTTGACCAGCCGCCGCCCAGACCGATTTTTCCGGTCTTGAACGGGCAGGACGGATCCGAAGCTTTCAGGCGCGGTTCGGATTCATCGTTCAGAAACACCTGAACAGTGCTTCCTTCGACCTGAATCCGGATCGTGTACCACACCCCTTTTTGGGGGATAAAATCCAGCGGTTCAATCGCGAGCAGCGCGGTGTTGTTATCGGCCCCGAGCCGGGCAAGAAAGAAGTCGTTGTTGTTTCCGCCGCGCAGACCGAAGATATAGCGCGACTTGTCGTCATTGTATCTGAAGCTGGCAAAAATTCTCACCTCGGAAGCGGACTCCGGCGCACGGGCCTTGAACTCCATCTCATAATTATCCCAGGTGCTGTCTCCTGCAAAAATATTGCAGTCCTTCATGGTGAGGATTCCATCGTTCTCGGACAGCTCACCCCGGTCGACTTTCGTCCAGACGGTTTTTAGATTCAGGGAATTAAACTCATCCGAAAAGGATTGTGCGCGGGCGGAGTTCAAGCCGGAACTTAGAAAAAAAACGGCGGCAGGCAGGAACAGAACTGCGAGGGGGGAGCATCGCATGGAGGAGATTGGTTTTTTCAGATTCATATACAGTTTCCTTCATTAAACGGGACGTTTTATCTGCACGCAGGTGCACGAGTCCGGCTGTTATAGGTGAACAGAACGATCCGCGCAATTCATTTTGCAGAAATCCGGCTAACTCCGGTCGTTTCCAGCGCGAAGGAGAAAGCAAGCGGGCTTGTCCGCCATAGCGCAAAGCGCGGCGGCGGGACGCTTACTCTGCTTTTTTGGGAAGGGCGCCCCTTGTGATGCAGGCTTTCCTGCCTGCCATTTCTCGCGCAGACAGGAATGTCCGCGCCACATTGCTACATGATCTTTGACCTCTGTCTTCTGACCCCCGTCTTCTGAACTTGCGAGTCAGAGTTGGTTTTCGAGTGGCATTCAGATAGCCTTTGTATTAGCGTCCGCTTCGTTTTATTTCTGTGAAAGGCGGTTGTTGTGAAAAATCATCTGTTTCCTCTGTTCTGTTGTTTCCTGCTGATTGCCGGCGGCGCATTGGGTTATCCCAATCCGATCGAAAATCAGACGAATGTGGTTGTTACCAATGTTTGAGATCTGGGCTATGACACGTTGTATGTAGGTCAAACAACTGCGGGCAATTCGCTGACTGTGGAGCAAGGCGGGTCGGTCACCAGCAGCTATGGAGTGATCGGTTATAATTCGGGGGCTTCCGGAAACTCGGTTGTAATTCAGGGCACCAACTCATCCTGGGTTAATTCCGACGGGATTGCGGTAGGCTTTTACGGTTCGGACAACACCCTTTCGGTTTTGGATCAGGCCAGTGTTACCATTGGAAACCTGTCTCTCGGGGAATCTTCAGGCGCAACCAATAACACCTTTGAGGTCAATAACGCCACTGCGACCATAAACGCCAACTTGCAGATGGGCGGTTCTGCCAGCCGCATCCTGCTGGGCAACGGCGGGAGGGTGATCACCAGTGATAATCTGATCTTCCGCACGGACAGCAACACGGTGACAATTTCCGGCACGGGGTCTGTGTTGACGAACTCAAATGACAGATGGTTTTATTTTGGCGAGGATGGCGGGTCAGCGGTGAGCGGGAATCAGTTGCTGATTTCCGACGGCGGTACGCTGGCCGGTTTTGGAGGGGTTTCAGTGGGCAGGTCGGCAGGATGTGTCAGTAATCTTTTCCGGATCAGCGGTGCGACCACCGTCGTGCAGCTTGATTTTGTTAGCATTCCAGGTTTGTCCAACCGGGTGGAGGTAACGGATGGAGCGCAGTTGTCGGCAGATTATGGCATTGATTTTTATCAATCAATCGATGGTGTGTTATCGGTGAGCGGCACCGGGTCGGTTTGTTCGGCGGATATCCTTTCGTTGTATGAAAG
>JALOTS010000208.1 GCA_025457785.1 Pontiellaceae bacterium
CACATCGCTTGGCGCGAATTTATCCGGATCATGATACATTTCTACCCGGCGTGTTCCGAACATCATTTTTTGAACCACTTGTTTCACCCGTTATTTGTCTGAAAAATCATCTGTCACTTCGCTTTCGGGCCGCGCCGCCGAGATAGAACCTTTTTCATCTGCGCTGAAATGACAGGTTTTTCTGCTGAAGAATCTACAGCCCAAGAACATCTTTCATGCTGTAAAGGCAGGGCGGTTGCTGAACCACCCATGCGGCGGCGTTTAATGCGCCGATAGCAAGTGTTTCGCGGCTGGTTACACGGTGCGACAGCTCGATCATTTCACCGGGTCCGGCCATCAAAACGGTGTGATCGCCGATGATATCCCCGCCGCGTATGGCATGAAAACCGATTTCGGCTTTCGTGCGCGCACCGGGCATGCCGGTTCGTCCGTCCATCTGCGATTTTTTCAGATCCAGACCCGCGCCGTCGGCGGCGGCCTGTCCGAGCATCAGCGCGGTGCCGCTCGGAGCGTCTTTTTTCTGGTTATGGTGGCGTTCGATCACTTCGATATCGTAACCCCGTGCATACAGCGCTTCGGCCGCTTCCTGAACGAGATTGCAGAGCAGATTGATGCCGAGGCTCATGTTTCCCGCCATCACCACTGGAACGGATTGCGCCGTTTTTTTCACTTCCGCCAGTTCGGTATCGCTGAGACCGGTTGTGCCGATCACCCAGGCGGTCTTCCAGTTTGCGATCCGTTCGGCGTTGCCTGAGGTTCCGATGTGCGAGGTGAAATCAACAATCACATCCGCAGCCGATGCCACGGCGGCGAGATCGGCGGTCATTTTGATACCGGCTTCCTTTGTTCCTGCGGCCAGACCGGCATCCTTTCCAATGTCCGGAACGTCCCAAAGGTCAACCGCGCCGGTCAGTTTGAGGCCCGCGACTTTGCCTTCCTGAATGCAGCGGATCAGTGTTTTGCCCATGCGGCCTGCCGCGCCCTGAATTACAACGTTTATGCTCATAGTATTTCTCCGTGGTCAGTTTGTAGCAGAATGAAGCGCCGGAAACAAAGTTGTTTTTTAATGGTTGAAAAACGTTTAAAAAAGCTGGCGGTCGGGGCGCAGAACCGGAAAGATGTGCGCCCGGTTCTATATGGACCGATAACCATTGACGTTTAACGAATAACAAGGTGTTTTTTATGGCTTTTGAAAGCGGTTCCGTCAGTTTCAGACTGTTTTACGTTCCCGGCAGTCTGCCGGAAACGATTCATGAAAAATTTGCCGATGATGTGCTCGGTTCGGTCGATCATCTGCTGGATGAAGAATTACACGGCTGGGTCGGCGCGCGTCACTTGCTGGATCGCGAGATTCACGAGGGCTCTGCGTGGCCGTCGGGCTTTTTGCGTCTGACGCTCTGTCAGGCCCGGCGTAAAATTCCGGCATCGCTGTTGCGTGCGGAGTGCCGCATGGAGGAACTGGTTTGGATGCAGGCCGAACACCGCGATTACATTAACCGTCAGCAAAAGGCTGAAATCAAACAGCAGGTGATTGAAAAACTCCTGCCGACGATGCCGCCGCAGCTTAAAGGCATTGATTTCTGTTACGACCCGAAAGCCAAAATGCTTTACGCTTCTGCGCTCTCCGACACACAGCTCGATGCCTTTCAGCTCAATTTTACCAAAACCACGGAAGCCAGACTGGTTCCGGTTGATCCGGTTTCCGCCGCGTGGAAAGAGGCCAAGTGCCGCGCTGATCAGTGGCCGCGCTGGAGTTTCGCCGCCGAGCAGTGGGCTGATACCGCTCCGGGACGGGAGTTTCTGATGTGGCTCTGGTTTATGTCTGAAGCCAACGGCGGAGAAGTCAACCTGCCCGACGGCGGTTCGTTCGCCGTCATGGTTGAAGGTCCGCTGTTGTTTGATCAGGAAGAGCAGGGGGAAACCGCTATCCGCAAAGGCGAACCGATGTTCAGCGCCGAAACCCGCGCCGCACTGCTCAGCGGTAAAAAACTGCGCCGCGCCAGGCTTACCCTCGCACGCGGCGGCGAAGAGGTTTGGATCTGCACGCTTGATGCCGATACTTTTGTCGTCCGCAGTCTCAAGCTGCCTAAGACCGAAGCCATTGATGCGGACGGACGTTTTCAGGAGCGGATGGAGATGATCGACACCTTCCGGCAGGCGTTTCTTGGACTCTACAGTACTTTTGTCAAACTGCGCGATGATTCCAAGGCCTGTAAAAAACTCGGTATTGAAATGAAAGCCTGGATGGCGGCCCGCCCCTCCCGGAAACTGGTCGAGACCTGTCCGAACTAGTGTCATGTCAACTGCGTCCTGCAATGCAAATACAACAAGTCTGAAGATTCTTCGACAGAAAAATCTGTCATTTTAGCGTGTCTAAAAAAGGATGCTCAGAACGTGTTGATTTCCCGAAATACGGACTCGCTTGGAATAGTTTGTACCGTGCCGGAACGGATGTCAGCCAGCCGTTTATGTGCCTCCATCAGCCAGGCTTTTTCGATGTCAGTGGCCGCGGGAACCGAAATGATATGCAACAGCTTATCAACCGGAGAAAGTCGCTCATCCGTCGGTAAGTCTAGAACCTCGTTATAAATTTTTTCAGCCAATGCCGTCATTTTTCACCTCAGTTTCTATGTAAACTATCCGGGATCGCCTGATTTTTCAATTCTCTTTTCCGCCCAGTACACGTCCGTTTTAACTGGCAGGGTAAAAAGAAACGCCTGACCAGGAAAGTTTCCAACGAATGAAGAACGCAACGAATAGAAAACACCTCCACACGATTTGATCAAAATCATTAAGGACAAAATAAAGGGAGTGTTACTTCGTTTGCAATTCAGGCTTTTGCAACAGAAAATCAGCAGGGCGGATTCTGCTCCCAAAACTGGCGGGGCGAGAGGATTTTGGCCCCTTTGTAACTGCCGATGACCAGTAAATCCTGATCACCAGAGATGATTACTTCTGCACCGGATGGAGGAACAAGGCCGAGTATCGCGTTGTCATCGGGATCGCGGCATACTCCAGTCGCGACTTGCTCCGGTTCATACAGTTTGGCATGGCCGCGCAACATTCGTATGTATTCATCCGCTACAGAAGGGATCACTTTAATTTTTTTGATCAGCTTCGTGCGGATATCCGTCAAAATGGCTTCACCGAGAATGATCTCGTGACGTTCAAGGCACAGTTCCATCACCGCCTCGCATAGCCCGCGGGAGGCCGCTGCGGCAATAGCCACATTGGCATCAATAATCACTCTCATGACAGCGCCTTGAAGATATCCTCGTCGGTCAAAAGACCCTGTGCTTCAGCGAACGGAAGAATTTTTTTCCGGACCGAGCGGAACCTTTCGACAGCGATATAGCGCCGCAACGATTCTCGGACGATGTCACTGACCGCCTTGTGTTCTTCGCGGCTGACTTCGTCCAGTTCGGTTCGTAACTCATCGGACAGTCTGATTGTTAACGTGGTCATAACGTGCTCCTTTTATGCACTACAATGTAGTGCAACGGGTCGCTTTTGTCAAATTTTCACAGCTTGGTCCGAGGATAAATCCGCGATAAATTTTCGAAAATACTCCTGTTCAATACGGGGTAAGAGGACTACGCTCCGTCTAGAACGAATAGAGCTATCGAACAGGTTTAAAACAAACAAATAAATGTGTTAACGGGCAGCAGTATTGCTTCTATCGAAAACTTCGATTTTATTGTGTGAAGCGAAACACGCGGAGATTTCCGCAACTGCTTCAACCCGTAATAATTAGAATTGCTGAAAAAAATTGTGATGCGGTTCCCTGAGCGTATTGCCGTTGACGGGATTTTGAGGGGGAAATTCGCAATGTTTAGGTCGGCAATGGGAGGGAAAACGATGATTACTAATGGAAAACGATTATCAATTTACAGCCTGATATTTCCCGCAAAAAAGATTTTTCGTGTGGTGTCGTGGATAAGCTGCATTAAATTTAAGTTGTTACATTTTATTCTTCTCGCAGGTCTTGCCGGAAGCGGGGACTTATTTGCTACGACTGAGACAATTCAGGGAGATTTGTACAGCTACAGAATTGATCGACTAGACACTCTGGGGCATATAGTTTAAGATTTTAAAAGTGGATATTTTTCTGCCGGTAATTTCTGGAACTTACCGGGCACCTTCGGGAACTCGCGAGGTGCTGTTCATTTTGGTGCTGGTAATGACGGCATGAGGTGCGCACGCATTGATTCTATTGAACTTCACTACTATCGCTACTATCGGGAGGGGGAGGACAATACAGTTTCGCTGGTTGGCCTTGGCAACTGGATGCCTGACCCCAGCCCAACATCAGGGCTTGCGTATGCGTATATCGGGTCTTCTGCGCGGACATCGTACGGAACTCATGCATTAGGCAATACTGAAGGGTGGAAAGACAAAACGCTCCCGGCGGCCGCATGTCAGGAATTGGAAGACATCCTGAGTCAGGAATCAGGATCTATGATTTTTGGAATTGGCTTTCTTTCGACTAATAATGTGGCCAAGTTTTTAGGCTATGACAGTATCTCCAAACCCAATATTGTTGTCAGTTATACCCGACTGGTCGCGAGAAATCTTCACGCCTCGACAGATCGGCGGGATGGGATTCTTCTGGAATGGGAGCATCCTTCCGAGACACTACGGCCAGCCTACTACAACATTTACCGCCGACCGGACGACCCGAACACACCATTTTTTCAGCAGATTGACTACACGGATGGCGAAAGCAACAGTTATCTGGATGAATCGGCCGATGCTGAGACACGCTACTTTTACAAGATCAGG
>JALOTS010000012.1 GCA_025457785.1 Pontiellaceae bacterium
CGCCGCGAACCTGTCCTGCCTGTTTTAGTGACAAAATGATTTCGTTGACCGATGAAGCCGAGGCTCTGTTCCTGAAGGATCAGGCGTTCTTCTACAGTCGTTTTGTTGTGGAGGAGGTTCTATGACCGACCTCTCTGGCGCACTCATCTTACTGCTTCTTTTCCTGGCAGTTATTAGTTTCGCAGAAATCTTAATCCGAAAACAGCAACTCACTGCGGAAACCGCACGGAAATCAATTCATTTGGCGGGCGGACTGGGTTGCCTGCTTTTTCCGCTTCTGATTTCTTCGTGGATTGCCGTCATGTGCCTCGCGGGCCTATTTGCCGTTATATTTTTCTTCGGCGAAAATCACAAACAACTGAAATCACTCAGTTCCGTTGAGCGGCGCAGTTGCGGGTCTTTGCTGTTTCCGGTTGCCATTCTGATTCTCTTCGTTTTGAGCGAGGGTCGCATCTGGCTCTATGTCTCGGCACTCCTTGTTCTGGTACTGGCCGACACGGCCGCCGCATTGGCGGGAACCCGGTTCGGCAGGATCTTTTATCAAACCGCACCCGGCGAAAAAAAATCGTTAGAAGGCACCGTGATGTTTTGTTTGGTCGGGTTTTTCGCCGTCTATCTTCCGTTGCTCGCGTTTTCTGATTTTCCTCATTTGATTTGCATCGGAACAGCTTTGCTGATGGCTATTCTGCTGGGCGGGCTGGAAGCCGTATCGATTGGCGGAACCGATAACCTTTTCGTTCCGCTCGCCACCAGCTTTCTTTTGCTGAAACTGCCGGAAAAACCTCCAGTTGAAATTTTTTTCCAATTCGTCAGTTTTGTTGGAATCTCGTTTTTCGTGTTTACAGCCAACCGCCGCCATAAAACCTTACAAGTGCGCCCTCTGGTCATCTTTATTTTAGTAACCTATGCGGCCTGGTCACTTGGTTCCGCTGATTGGATGATTCCGGTTATCTCCGGTTTTATCATTTACAACCGCACCTGTACCCACTGCGCTCCGTTATCGCCCAATCTCAGTGCACGGGAATTGCTTCGCCCGTTGTATCCAGCCCTGATCATGCTGTTTGCGGCCAATGCAACACTCCGGCTGAACGTCTGGTTCGGCCCGTTTTTGGTCGCGATGGCCACGTCGACCTCTCTTTGCATCATGAACCGTTACCGCAGAGAAATAACCCCCCGGAGAATGCGCGGAGCTGAACTCGCCGCAACGGCTATTCTGCCGAGCGCGGTACCGTTACTTTTCTGTCTGCCCATTCAGGGCTGGTCGATTCTCCCAACCTTTCCGGTGCTGATCCCGTTGTGTGCTGTAACGACAGGGCTCTATAACCGGCTGAGTAAAACCCCCGTGACACACTTCGCATGGAATTATTCCATTCCGCTATGCTCTGGAGCCGCCTCGCTGAGTTATGCCGCATTTCAACACATGGGGCTGGCTCCGGTTATGGCACCCTCAACCTGGATGGAGATTTTTCGATGAACCTCCGAGTTATAAAGTCAAACGACCAGAACCTGTTCCAGCGTCTGGAAAAAGAGGTCTATTCAAATGATCCGTTTTTCATTCCGGCCCCCTTCCAGCCGCTGACAGGCGGTACCGGCTTTGTTGCATACGAAGACGATCGAGCCGTCGCCTGTTGCAGTGCCCGGTTGCAAGTCGGAAATCCAGCCATTGGAACCCTTGGGCATTTCCAAGCCCTGGACAAGCCGGAGGCAGTGAAACGTCTGATCGACGCTACGGCCCTTTGTCTGAAAGAACAGGGGGCGCAGCGAATCATTGGGCCCATGGATGGCGATACCTGGCATGCCTATCGTTTGAATACCGGCCCGTTCAACATGCCGCCCTTCATTAAGGAGCCGTGGAATCCGCCGTATTACCCCGCACTGTTCGAAGCCGCAGGATTCTCCGTGATCGAAACCTATGAAAGCTCGATCGTCGATCACCCCGATTTGGCCGCTGCCAATCAGGAAAAATTCTATACACGCTGCATAAAACATGGGTACACCTTCGAGCCGATCACCGCAAAAAACTACACAGAAACTCTACCCTTGATCCATCAACTCTCCTGTCTGATTTTTAAGGACAACACACTCTACACGGCGGTTGATCTGGAAGAATTTTTGCGCATGTATCTGCCTGCTAAACCTCTGTTGCAAACCGGATTGTCGTGGATGGCGTATGCCCCGGACAAAACGCCGGCAGGCTATGTTTTTACCTTTCCCGATTATGCCGATGCGTTACGTGCCATGAAGGGAAAAACCAATGTGCCGGCAAAACTACGCTTTCTATATCACAAAAGAAAAGCCACGCGAACGTGTATCAAAACGCTGGGTGCAGTTCCGGAGAAACGGGGCTCTGGATTGACGGCCGCGTTAACGTATCTCTCCTACAAAAACAGTGCCGCGTTGGGTTATAAGCAAACGCTGATGTGCCTGATGCACAGCTCGAATGACTCCCGTCGGTTCGGGGGAAATGCTGATCGTCACTTCCGATCCTATGCCCTTTACGAGTTGTTCAAATGAGCCCGTCAACCACCCATAACATTACCTCGCTGCTCGATAGCTCCGCCGAGCGGCATCCCGACCGCCCGGCGCTGATTTTCGGGAAAGAGAGCCTTTCCTTTTCCCGTCTCCTTTTGAACGTAAAGCAATGCGCCAACTTACTCTCGGCGCATGGACTGAACCCCGGCGAGCGCGTGATTATCATGATTCCGATGTCGCCGGAACTCTACATCGTTTTACTGGCCATTATTCGTTGCGGAGCCGTCGCCGTTTTTGTGGATCCATGGATTCCAATGAGGCAAATCGCCAATTTTTCCGCCTTTGCTAAACCCAGCGGATTTATTGGAATTCCCAAAAGCCACCTGCTGCGGTTGATGAATCCGACGTTGGCACGCATAAAAATCAGTGCCTCCACCGGGCCGACGCTGCTGGGAATTCCAGCGCAATTTTCTTTAACCGCGATTTCCAGTCAATCCGCCAGCATGGATCCTGTGCCGGTTTCACCCAACGATTCCGCCTTGATCACCTTTACCAGCGGATCCAGCGGAATCCCGAAAGGTGCCAATCGAACGCACGGATTCTTAAAGGCGCAGCACGAGGCTCTTTGTCAGGAACTCGATTATCGTGACGACGACATCGACATGCCGATGTTTCCCGTTTTTGCGCTGCGCAATCTGGCCGCCGGAATTACATCTGTGATTCCTGAAATGGACTTTCGAAACGTGGCAGCGGTAAATCCCGTGATTCTGAACCGGCAGATTCTGGAAAACCGTGTAACGCTGGTCACCGCATCTCCGCCTTTCATTGACCGGTTGGCCACGTTGGAGAATTCGCCCGTCTTGCGGAAAATCATGACTGGAGGCGCGCCGGTCACCTCCAAACAGCTCCATCAATGGCACCGTGCTTTCCCGGACGCCAACATCGACATCATTTACGGATCAACCGAAGCTGAACCTGTTGCTCACCTTTCCAGTCATGAACGGCTGGAGGCGGAGGGTAAAATCGGATTTTGCTGCGGTAAACCAACGGCTCTCCTGAACACTCGGATTGTCACCATTCGAAATGGCCGGATAGCCGCTGAAGAACTTGATTCTCTGACTCTGCCGCAAGGTGAAACCGGCGAGATGATTGTTTCCGGAAATCACGTTTGCCGCGACTACTTCAATAACCCGGATGCCGTGCGAGAAAACAAAATTATCATGCCGGACGGAACCTGCTGGCACCGTATGGGCGATACAGGGTATTTCGACGAAATGGGCCGTTTTTTTCTGACGGGCCGGGTCCACTCCACCATTGTTCGAAACGGAACTCTTTTGCATGCACAGCTTGTAGAAGCGGATGTGGCAAAACAAATTCCCCATGCAAAGCGTATCGCGGCATTGGAGCAGGACGGCAAGCTGGTTGTAATCATTCAGGGCGAACGTGCCGATCACCGCATCGATGCGGATCACGTTATTTTTACGAACACGCCGTTGCCTGTTGATCCCCGGCACAATTCAAAAATCGATTATTCCAAACTTCGGAAATTACTTGAAAAAGGAAAATTATAAATGAACCCCAATGAACTGACGCGAACGTCCCCGTTCTTGATGCGCCTGAACGCCTATCTAGCAGAGCGCTTTCCGTTACCCAGTCACATCTGTATGGTCATCATTTACTTTTTAGCGAACCAGTTTCTGGCGCAGGTTTTGGGAAATCCCGTTGCGCCGCTGCGTATCGGATGGTTCACTCTGCTGGGAACCGTCTTCCTGTTTTGCATCTTTTTTCACCTGCGGGTATTTGATGAACACAAGGACTATGCGGACGATTGCCGGAACTACCCGAACCGTATTTTGTCGCGCAACCTGATCACCTTAACGCATCTCAAGATTCTGGGTGCCATCGCCATACTTCTCGAACTGGTTTGCGCCGCCATGAGCGGTTGGTCTGCGGTCGTCGCGGTAACGGCTACAATCTTTTTTTCATGGGTGCTGTTACATGAATTTTTTGTCCGCGACTGGTTGCGCGCACATTTTATCATCTATGCCATTGCGCACATGCTCATCATGCCCATGATGACGGCCACCATTTTCAGTTTCACCATGCAACGTCCCTTCTGGGAGGCCCCGTGGCTTTTCTGGGCGTATGCCGCCGCTGATTTTTTTGCGTTCGCCAACTGGGAAATTTCGCGGAAAATAAAACTGCCTGAGGACGAAATCGCCGGGGTTTCAAGCTACTCGAAAGAGTTTGGCATGTTCACCGCCGGAGCTATCGTACTCGGCTTGCGAATTCTTAACACCCTTCTGGCCTGGATGGTCGGAGTCTATCTCCATCTAGGTTTGTTTTATTATGCAGGACTAATCATCCTGTTCATCGTCACCTGTTTTGGACTGCTGCGCTTCCGCCTCAATCCCACCCGAAAAACGGCGAAAAACTTAGAAGCCTATGGCGGAGGATACATCATCCTGTTCTATTTTGTTCTCGCGGCAGAACTCTTCCGCATTCACGGCGTAACATTCGGAGGTTCATTTTGAACTATTTATTCAACCCCACCCATGAGTCGAAGAAAATTCCAGACATTGGAGGAAAAGGACTCAATCTATACCGGCTTCAACAAAACCATCCTGTACCGGACTGGGTCGCGCTGCCTGCTTCTGTGTTTTTCCAAATTCTGGAATCCGGTGGACTCGGTAAAGCCATTCAGGAGCAGTTAAAGAACCCTTCTCCGGAAACCCCGCAACGAATTCAACAACTCATTTTATCCGCGCCTCTTCCGCCGGAACTGATTCACGATCTGGAGAAAATTTTCCCGGATGAATTTGTATCTGTCCGCTCGTCCGCCGCCGACGAGGACGGCGCTTCGCATTCTTTCGCAGGCATTCATGAAAGTTATCTTTATGTGAAGGGAGCTGCGTCGATTGCGGATCATATCCGTAAAGTCTGGGCCTCCGGCTATCAGGAACGCGCATTGATTTACCGGAAAGAAAACGGACTTCCTCAGCACCCGGTCCCGATGGCTGTGCTCATCCAGCGCATGATCGATTCCAAAACCAGCGGCGTTGTTTTCACCGCCGATCCCATGACACAAAATCCCCATATGATGGTGATCTCGTCGCTTTACGGACTGGGCGAAGGGCTTGTCAGTGCCGGACTGGATGCGGACCATATTGCATACAATAAACGATCCGGAACATTTGATACCACGCTAGCGTCGAAACCAACCCGTTACGCGTTCGATAGCGAAAACGGGGCGGGCGTTCGCGAAGTTTCGGTGGAAGGCGGTTTGCAGGAAAAACCGGCACTGTCAGAGAGTCAATTGAGGCAGTTAGTAAAAACGGCTCTTGAAATTGAACAACGCTATCGTTGCCCGCAAGACATCGAATTCTGTTTCGATGCAGCGGGCAACCTGTTTATTTTGCAAACCCGGGATATCACCACGGTCGAAGAGATGGGACCCGCCGCCGGAAACCGGCAGGTGTGGGATAATTCGAATATCATTGAAAGCTATTCCGGAGTTACGTCTCCTATGACCTTCAGTTTTATTCGTCACGCCTACGCGGTGGTTTACAACTGCTTCTCCGAAGTGATGGGGATTCCTCGCAAAACGATTCAGGACAATCAGGAGGTTTACCGGAACATGCTCGGTCTGTTCCGCGGGCAGGTCTACTACAACCTCCAAAACTGGTACCGGCTCATCCAGCAGTTTCCAGGCTATGAATACAACAAAGCGTTCATGGAATCCATGATGGGCGTAAAAGATATTGCCGACAGCTCGGTTGACAAACCGCCTGCGAATGCGTTCCGACGCTATTTCGTCGAGCTCCCCAAGCTGCTCCGGCTCGTTGCAAGTATCCTTCGGCGATTCCTTTCTCTGCACCGGCTGGTTCCGGCTTTTAATCAACACTTTGATCACTATTACAACCGGTGGGCTGCATTGAATTTTGATGAGTTGCCGCCCCATGAGCTGATGAAAATTTATCAGGACATGGAAACGCATCTGCTGCGTAACTGGAAAACTCCGATCATTAATGATTTTTATGTCATGATGTTTTACGGGACCCTCAAAGGCTGTTGCAAAAAATGGTGCGGCGATGAAAACGGAACTCTTCAGAACAATCTGATTTGCGGTGAAGGCGACATTGAAAGCACAGTACCCGCCCGCATTCTGATGCAGCTTGCAGCCGAGATTAAAACGAAACCTGATATCGAGGCCCTGTTTCTGAAGCTCTCTCCCGACGAGTTGCTTGCGACAATCCCGCAGCGGGTTCCGTGGATTGCGGATGCCGTTGCGAACTATCTCAATAAATACGGCTTCCGCTGTATGAACGAACTCAAACTGGAGGAACCGTCCCTGCACGAAACACCCGGTTTCGTCTATCAAATGATCGCCAACTATGTCCGAATGGACAGCGCTCTGCTGGACATCGCCACCATGAATGAACGGGAGCATAAAATCCGCACAGAAGCCGAACAGCAAGCCTTCAGCAAATTATCCGGCATCAGAAAACCTGTTTTTCGACTCATCTTGAAACATGCCCGCCGGGGTGTAAAAAACCGGGAAAACATGCGGTTTGCCCGGACAAAAATTTACGGATTGCTCCGCCAGCTGCTGAACGCCGTTGGAGCCACTCTCGCCAAAGAAAAGATACTCGATACGGCGGCAGATATTTATTACCTCACCATCGATGAAGTATGGGACTATATCAAAGGGACGGCGGTGACGACCCATCTCAAGGGTCTTGTTGCGCTGCGAAAAGCCGAGTTCGACATCTATCGCGAGTCTGCCATTTCGCCGGATGATCACTTCGAAACCTACGGCATGGCCTGCCATCGAAACCGTTATATGAACTATGATAAGACGGCGAAATCCTGCGTAGACGACGGAACCTTGCGCGGCATTGGATGCTCCCCGGGATGCGTTACCGGAACCGCACGCGTCATCCACTCTCCGCGCGATGACATTCGCCTTAACGGCGAAATTTTGGTTGCCGCCCGCACCGATCCCGGCTGGGTTCCGCTTTATCCATCCGTATCCGGGATTCTCATCGAACGCGGCAGTATCCTTTCGCACTCTGCCATTGTCGCCCGCGAAATGGGCATTCCTGCCATCGTCGGCATTCCCAATCTGTTGAAACACATTGTCGATGGACAGAAAATCCGCATGGATGCCGCCACAGGCCAAGTGACCTTGCTCGAAAGATAAAAGATGTTGATGCTCAAACTGTTCGTGCCCTATTTAGCGATCAAAGCCTTTTCCAGCGCAGTCATATACACAGTTTGCCGCGCCGTGCGCACAATCGTCCAGGGATAGCCCGCCGAAGTCAGAAAGAAATTCATCAGGAACCGGGCCAGCCGTCCGTTCATCAACTGTGTTATTCTGCGAAAAACAAACCGGGGCCAAACTGGGTAAAAAAGTGCAACATCCTGATTATAAGCAGGAAGACGGATTTTTGCGCTGTGTTATTTGGCGTGTTCCCGCCAACCGGTCATGTGTCAGTCGGCTTTCAAGTAATGAAGACCATGCTGAAGTATGAAAAAACGGAGGGTGTGATACCAATTAACGAATAACGAGGCGGATCGGCAGGGGCCGTGCCTGCCTGCGCCGTACGCGGCAGGCGGGCAGAATGAGCGCAAAAGGTCATTCCTCAGCACTCAGACTTTGGTTGCGGCTCCGCTGCCTTGAATTCATTGCGCAAGGAATCTACACTTGCGCCAGCAGGGCGTTGAGCAGTTCGGTTTGTATATGGGATGCGGCGTCGATCTGCCGGTCAAGCGTATCGCACAAGCCCCATCAGGAGTATATTTTTCGCCGCGAAAGATGACAGAACCGTCGCAAACTCCCCCTTTTCTGTCCGTATCTGCACAGTCGGTTTATAATGCCTTTCTTCGACCGCACGAAACATCATGTCCGGTTTCGCGTGATTTCCACGGCAACGCTCCGGCAGAAGCGCAATGCTCCCGGTTTATCAATAGTGACAGTGACGCTTTGAATCCGCTGCTCTTTCAGGCAGATTGCCGCGATGCCTTCCGCAAGCGACTCAATCAGTTTGAAACGGCTGTTTTCCGCAAAATCTAGAATCCCAAGCTTGATGGTTTTGTAGTCCACGGTATTTTCCAGCGCATCGCTGTTCCCGGCGGCGCGCAGGTCGGTCTCGAGCGTGATGTTAATGAGTACGTCCTGCTTGTTTGTGCGCTCTTCAGGATAGAGGCCGATAATGCAGCGCAGCGCTAGATCCCGGATGTGAATGCGATCCATTAGTTATCCCCTAATAAGTTTTGTCCGCCATCGATGAAAAGGGTTTGTCCCGTGATGACATCACTTTTGAGCAGATAGAGAACGGCATCGGCGATGTCGGCGGGGGCGGGGCGTTTCCCCAGCGGAATAATTCCCGCCGCTTCCCGTGCCGAGTGGTTTCCGGATTGTGACGGCGGCAAGACCGCACCGGGCGCAACGGCATTGACCGTAATGCCGGGCGCAAGCTCAAGGGCCGCCAGTTTGGTTAATTCTTCAAGTGCTTTTTTACTGAGATGGTAAGGCACGCAACCCGTGTCGTGCGAGGTGACGCGCCGGTCAAGCAGATTGATGATTTTCCCGGTTTGAGTCTGTTTCGCAAAACCCCGGATCAGGGCGAGCGGGGCGAGCAGATTCGGCTGAAGCTCGCGCATCATGGCTTCATACGTTGAATCCATCAGCCGGGTTTGATGAAACACGGCGGCGTTATTGATGAGAATGTCGATTTTTCCGAATTGATCGGAGGCTCGCTGCAGGAGAGTTTCACACTGAGCCGGATCATTAAAATCGGTCTGAATAATATTCGGCCAGAAGCAGTCCGCCTCTTTTTCCGAAGTTTGAAAATGAACAATCACCTTCACGCCGCCGTCAAGCAGTGCTTCCGCAATGGCCCGTCCGATCCGTACCGCTCCCCCCGTTATCAACGCCTGTTTTCCCTTTAGCTCCATGATCTATTCATCTCCGCGAACGATTTAACTTTGCCGCAGTCTAGTCGTTGTATTTGATTTTTCAAATACGCATCTGGTTTAAAGTTAAAAACGCTTTCCAATGCCCGGAAGCCTTTTATGCTTCGATTCCCGTGTTCGGTAAATCTGTTGAGTCAGCGGATTCCGGCTGAAGCCGGGACTGCATACCGATGCGAACGCAGGCAGTTCCGCCGCCAGCGGATACACTATCCGACTCCAACAGAATGGTTCGGCGGCGATTTTGTCACGATAAACTTGTTCTGAATAATTATATTTTAATCGTGACAAAATGGAGGTTCAGGCGCAAGTTATCTGCGTATGAAGGGTTCATCGTCCATTTTAACTCCGTTTGAAGCGCAGATCCGTGATTTGCGCAAACAGGGCGTTCCGCTTCGTAAAATAGCGGTATTGCTGAACCGCAAGCATGGTCTGAGCGTCACGTACAACGCCGTGTTTTCGTTCCTGAAGACGAGGGAAAAGGCGGAAAAACATCCGTCCCTGTTTTATGAAAATCTGCCCGGTGATATCCGGGACTCGCTGATTAAGCAGTTCACCGCTCTCTGGACGTATGATTCGACCGGGATCGAAGGCAATACGCTGACACTGGGCGAAACCGTAAAAGTGCTGGAGCTGGGGCTGACGATCAGCGGCAAGCCGTTGAAAGATCACGAAGAGGCCTACGGTCACGCCAAGGCGGTCGAGCTGATTTATGATCTGATCCAAAAAGAAAAAATCTCGGCGGACGATCTGTTCAATCTCCACCGCTGCGTGATGCAGAAGAGCCCGATTAACTCTCTGCGTCCAATCGGCGATTGGAAGCGCGATTACAACGGAACCACCGGCGTGCGCGACGGCAAGCCGGTTTACATGGAATACGCCCGGCCGGACGATACGCCGAAGCTGATGACCCGCTGGATTAAAGAATTCAACCGGAAGCTCCGCTCGGCAGCGTCCGCGACCAAAGCAGTCAATGTCTATGCGTGGACGCATATGAGCTTCGTGCGCATTCATCCGTTTTTTGACGGAAACGGGCGTATCGCGAGACTGATCGCCAATCTGCCGCTGCTGAAATGCGGATATCCGCCCCTGCTGATTTCGCCAGCCCGCCGCGCCGAATACATCGACCTGTTGTGGGGCTATGAAGATGCGGTTGGCATTATCAAACCAGATGCTCCGTTGCTTCCTTTAAATCCGGCTCTTGCAGCATTCAAAACACTGCTTCGGGAAGAGTGGCGCGAATCACTGCGGCTGGTTGAAACGGCAAAAAACCAGGCTGCGGTACGCTGACCCTTATTCCTCTGCAAATTACGGGTTGACCCCGCTCCCGCTGCTCCTTCGGATCCTGCTCCCTTTATAAACCGGTTACGTGCGTAAAAGCGCGGCACAATGCCAGACTTTCGCCGTAAAAAAAGCAAAAAGATTAAATTTGGCGGGAGGCGGCGAAATGGGGACAATGGCGGCGTTGTTCTTGGGTGGAGGCGAGGGAATCGCGGGGATTGAAAAAATCGAGGGAATCGAATCGGGCGATTTTGTCGATTCTTTCGATTGGTTTGCTGCTAACCGCGCCAGCCGCGATTGCCGGAAGCCACACGGCACAGTCGGAAACCTTCACTGTGGACACGCGGGCGGAGAAGATGAAAATTGCGGGCGTTCGGCCCGCAGTAGAGTTTGATCCAGATAGTTCGCATATTCGGGACTCCCTGTTCTTCCAGCCATTCGTTGGTCATCGCTTGTTGCACAATCCGATTGGCGCTCATGCGCCAATAACCCGTGCGGCTACGTATGGCTCGGTTGACGCTTCGCTTCCGCATCGGAATGCGGCCTGTCTTCCTGCGGTCAACGTCCCTCGGTCGGATCGGTTGCCCAGTTCGGTCAGCAGGTGCGGCGCAAACGTGCGGCCTACCACTGCCACATCCAGCTCGGCGTGATCGCGCAGGAAGTGTTTCAAAGTCTGACGGTCAAACCCCGGTAACGTTATCCATCAGGGGGCTGTCGCTTTCCAGAGCAGGGTTCCCGGAGCTTCCGGTGTGCCTCGATAGATGGACGGCATTTTGTCTGTCGCATCAAATTTGAAGAAGTACGTTCCGTTTGCACTGCTGATGCCGCTGGCCCACCGGCTGGTGCCGGGATTAAGCGGCGTGCCGTTATACAGCACCAGATTGCCGTCATTCTGGAGATTTAAAAAATAACTCATGGAGGTTCCGCCCGTCGTCCCGGTGGACCAGAAAGCCTGTTTGTTCGGGTCATCGTAACCTGTGCCGTCAAATGCGGCCATATTTCCATCGCCCAATACCATCAGAAAGATGTTTCGCACCGGGTCTTTAATAATTTCATTTTTCTGAAGCATATTTCCAGTAACAAATCTGGATTTAACATTACTCCAGACTTCCTCTCCCATGCTGACACTTGTGCCCTTTGCAATAACGAGTCTGCCGCTGCTCAGCATTCCGAACAGATAATTTCCAGTTGTTCCGGCGGAGCAACTGGCGTAAACCGCGATGCCCGCAGCGGTCGGTGTCCCTTTGTAGATGACCAGATTACCGTCGCTTTGCAGCGTGGCAAAATAATCCCCGATCGCGTAGGAAATGCCGGCCGACCAGATAACCCCCTGACTTGCTCCCGGAGCGCCTCGATACAGCACCAGATTTCCGTCGTTCTGCATGGTGAGGTAGCAGTTTAATGAGGGGTAGTTTCTGACTTCACCGTCGAGCAGATTATTTCCGTTTGTGAGGATGACTCCGGCCAGCCCGACGGGCGCGTTCACAGGAGACTGCGCAGACAGGCTGAAATCATTGGCGTTATGGTCGCTGTCGGTATGGGATGCATTCCGGCTCAACGACTGATTGTTTGGAAACCCGTTTACTAAATACTTATTGGTGGTTTCCACATAATCATGGGTGAAAGAGGCAGCGCAGGCATATCCGACGCCGTCGACCTTCAAGCCGTTCGGATCGCGCAGCCCGATGGCCGCATTGTCCGCCGACAGCCTGGCTTTCAGACCTGTGTTTTCGACCAGATTGGCATCCGGCAGGTTCAGATTGTTATATTCGGCGGTCCCGATTAAAAAGCAGCCCTTTGCCGGAATTGTTCCGGACAGCCTGACTTGATAATTATCGTAGTTTTCAAACTTGGACTGCAGGCCGATCCGCCATCCGGACAGATTCACGGCATTTGTCCCTTTGTTGTACAACTCGATGTATTTAGCGTTGTCGTTGCCGCCGGTCGAAGGACACACCTCGTTGATCACAATATTTGCGGTTTTGGCGTATGGCGCAGGTCCGGTGTACGCAGCGCTGAACTTTCGGATGAAGTTCAACAGGTTGGTTCCGTAGGCATAGTGATTTTCGTTCAATGTGTAAGTGAACGGCAGCCGGGTCGCGGCAATTCCCGTTTTGGTGGGTTCGACCTGTGTGTCCTCGTGCCACTCGTTAAACGAGGTAACCGTCATGAGTTTCAACCCGCCGTCCACATATCTGCCTGCGATTTTCAAATAGTCGGTAAACAGCGAGTTTTTGTTGGCGTTTGTGCTGACCCGTTCATGGGATAAAACGTAGTGGTCCGCGCCGAGACGCACGCCACGGTCATTGAATCCCGGCTGGCACCCCGGGATGAATTTTTTACCCATTTTTTCAACCGCTTTTTTGGTGTAATCATATTTTAAAACCACATCCTGCAGGAACCAGATGTCATCGGCAAAAACCAGCCGTTGATCCTGTTCCTGAATATCACTGTACATCGTATATGACGTAACGGCATCAAAGACGTTGATACGGCTGAAATCCGGCTTGTTTTCCCATTCCAGTTCGTCGCCGACCAGATACAGCGTAAACCCGTAGTTGTTTTTGATATTTGTCCGCAGATAAGTAAAGGCGTCCGTGATTGCCCCCCTGAAAACCCGCGACACATAAAAAAAGACAACGGGGTTTCCGTTGTATTTGAAATAGTTGTCATCCGTAAAATATTTCTGCGACAGGTAGGCAAAATCGTTATACATTTTCTGCTTGGATGCGGTGCTGAATTCGATCAGACCCTGCGAGTTGGTATAGGCGCCCAGGCAATAATCCGCCAGTGCTTCGTACAGGATACAGTACTTAAAGGTTCCGATATCGGCCGACTTGCAGAAATAGTCCTTCAGCGTGACATCCTCGAATGAATTGGAACCCCACCACGAACAGATAAACATGTCGATACCGTTCCCGCGCGCCCAGTTAAAGTGGCTTTTTAAAACGTTTGCATCCCGGCTGCTGTACTCATTAAGAGAGGGCAGTTGCGGATTGGACAGTTTCTGACGGGCATAGCCGGATTTCCAGTGGGTGCTTAAATTCGTCTGCGTGTGATACCAGGGATAATAATACGCTCCGATGGTAACGTCATATGCAGCGCTCGCCGTCGAGAGGAACGCAAGAGAGACTAATAAGAGGATCGGCAGTTTCTTCATTTTTTTCGTACCTTTATGTTACCGCCAGAGCGGTTGTTTAATTGATCGCTCCCTGTTTTGGTCAGAAAGGTCATGACTAACAGATGTCATTGGCTTAAGTCAACCTGATTAGAAAAAACGTTTTTGTCAAAATTCATGCGCGAATTCCGTCTGTCAGTCGCAAAATCAGCCCTTTCACCGAAGGGCCTATCCATTTTTGCGCAGCAAAAAAGGAAGTTCATAACCACTTCATTTTCAAAAAGCAACCGGTTGCCTCCGCCAGCGGACCAAGCACCCGCCGGTCTATTTGTAAATCAGACAGAATCCCTCCGACAGATCAACCGAAAAGATGAAACGGAGCGAGCCAGAGTGCTGTAAAAAATTCTGCCAGTTTTGCACCGCCCAGAAAAAGATAGGACGCAACCGGAGTAAGCCACAACAGAAGCAGGCCAATGCCTGCAAACCGATTCAGGCTGGCGGCAAGAGATGATGAATCGGAGACAAGTGATCGTATGATGCCGAAACCATCCAGCGGCGGCACGGGGCAGAGATTCAGAAGACAAAGGGCTCCGTTGACATAGCTACCGTAGTGAAAGACCTGCTCTAACGGAGGCGACTCCCATAATCGGGCAGTTTGCGCCAGCAGCGCAAAAACTGCGCACAGCCCGAGATTGGCGGCGGGACCGGCAAGATAAACCAGCGCATTACGCTTGCGGCTGCCCGTTCCGTCCGGATTGACCGGCACGGAGCCCCAAGCAATACCAATCACGCAAAGCATAATCAGAGAAAGCCATCCCATCTGCTTCAGCGGGTTTAATGAAATGTGCTGCCGGGGTGTATTATCCCCGAAACGAACCGCCGTCCACGCATGAGATGACTCATGCACACAGATCGAAAAAACGGCAAACATTATCCACAAAACATACTGATCGGGATTGTTCTGAGCCTGTTCAATAAACATAACAATTATCCTTTAACCGGGTTAAGCAATTCCACTGAACCGCAATCACAGCATAATGAAACATCTTCACTGTACAAGGTTTCACAGCAGGGACAGCAGCGACGCCCCTCCGGAATCCGCGACGGATCCACCTCAAACACAGAGGGATTGATGTTTTTTGACCGGAGGAATTCCGCAAACTCCGCCCGGTAAAACTCCGTAAAATCGCCGAGAACCTGCGCAATGTCCGGCCCGAAGTGCGGAAATTTTGCGTAAATCAAGCGCCGCCACAGGCCCTGTATTTCCGGTCGCCAGCGCACCTCCTGCGCACAGGCCATAAGTACGGCGGCCGCATCCCCCGCAATCCGCACCTGACTGGTGACGGAATCACAGGCACGGATCATCATCGGCGGACACAGCAGCATTTTGCAAAAGGCTTCGCGCCGGGCATAAGCCGCATCGGCAATCAGCGCCCGGTGAGCCCGTAAAAAAAGAGTCCCGCAAAGCAGATGAAAAATCAGCAGAGGCACAGCCGTGCTCCACAACAGAATCCAGCAGGCCGGATAGCGAACGATAAACAGCGGCGTGAGAAGCAGCAGCCAGACGGCATAAACCGAACAGATGACGGCAAGCCGTTTTATCCGCTTTTCGACCGTTTCAATCTGCTCTGCTGCGGCAGTTCCGGCGGCCAGCCCGTTTCGAATCTGCCGACGGATCGCCGCCGGACGATCCGCAGACTGCGCGATGACCTGAACGGATTGCTGCAGCGCAAGCAGTTCATTAGAGGTTCCACGCAGCCAGCATTCTCCATTCACATAAAATGAACCGTCTTTAACCTCAATATTCCTCAACTCATCATAGCGCAAAAACCGTGCCCCCGTTTTGCGGATACCGGCAGGCTCCGAAATCGGCGATACGGAACAAAAACCATCTCGGCCTAACGCACAGCGCAACGTCGGAAGCACAGACGAGGATCCGATCGGCGGCAGCAGCGGCCGCAACAACCAGTAGCGTCCTCCAAGCACCGCCGCATTGCGTGTGGACTTAACCCGCCAAGCACTCCCAAAAAAACGGGCGCAAAGAACCCATGCGGTGGACCGCGTTACAACAAAACAATCACTCAG
>JALOTS010000013.1 GCA_025457785.1 Pontiellaceae bacterium
AGCATAAAAGACCGTGTGGCGCTGGCTATGATCGAAGCGGCAGAGCGGGATGGAACGCTAAGGCCGGGAATGAAAATCGTTGAGCCCACGTCCGGCAATACCGGAATCGGCATAGCACTTGTCGGAATCGCAAAGGGATATGAGGTTTACATTGTGATGCCCGAAGGCATGAGTGAAGAGAGGAAAAATATAATCAAAGTTCTGGGTGCAAATCTCATTCTCACTCCGGACAGCCAAAACATAGCCGGCGCGGTTGCAAAAGCAGAAGAACTGGCTGCGGAATTCAACGCATATATGCCGCAGCAGTTTAAAAATCCCAATAACGCTCTGGCCCACTATGAATATACCGCCCCGGAACTCTGGCGACAGGCGGGAGACAAAATTGATGCCTTTGTCTCAGGAATCGGAAGCGGCGGAACCATTCAGGGCATAGGCTCCTTTTTAAAGAAAAGCAACCCGGATGTCACCATCGTGGCGGTTGAACCGAAAAATGTATCGGCGCTTCTTGGTCATGAGCCGGGTTTACACCAGATTCAGGGCATCGGGGATGGCTTTATACCGGATATTCTCGATGTATCCCTGATTGATCGAATCATTGAAGTTACGGATGATGACGCCATTGCAACAACCCGCGGACTGGCATCGACAAATTCTCTTCTGTGCGGAACCTCATCCGGAGCAAACATCTGGGCGGCAAGACAAATCGCTCAGGAACATCCTGACTGGGTAATCGCCACCATGCTTCCGGACAGAGCGGAACGATATTTCAGCACCGGTTTACTCTGACCCCGGCCCCGACGTGTTTCTTCGCATGGAATGTAAAAGGATGCGGTTGGCCGGCAGCTGATCAGCCGATTCAACACGTTTTGAGCATCTTTTTTCAGACACGCCGAAATGATAAATCCTTCTATCAGGGAATCTATGGCAGATTGACAAAGCAGAATGTTGTTTTATCGTTCCCGCTTGGTTTGATGCAAATACAACATGTTGATTCGCGAAACAACTTTGACCGTTCTCGATTTCGAAACCACCGGCTCTGTGCCGGGCTTCGATGCCGAACCGTGGCAGGTCGGCGCGGTGCGCCTTGTCAATGGACGGGTCGATCCGTCTGTTGTCTTTAACAGTCTGGTTCGCGTGGATATCAATCGTCCGTTTAATGTCTATGCGCCGGGGAAGCATCACCGGTTGCGCGAAGAGATCGCCGCCGCCGGGGAGGTTTCCAAGGTCTGGAAACAACTGGAAGGGTGGGTGACCGGCTGTCCGCTCGCCGCGCACAACACCGCCACTGAAAAAAAATTCCTGCGGCAGATGGCGCCTATGCATCAGTTCGGTCCCTGGGTTGATACCCTTGCGCTGACACGCAGGGCGTGGCCGAAAGCGCCGGGGCATAAACTTGAAGATTTAATCGCGGGATTGAAGCTTGGGATCCGCGTCCGCGAATGCTGTCCGGACGGCGAAGCGCACGATGCACTTTATGATGCCGTTGCCTGCGCTGTTCTTCTTGAACATCTCCTGACCCTGCCGGGCTGGGAACAATTGGCTGTTTAAGGAGCAAGCGTCCCCGCTTGCTCATGAACGAGCGAGACGCCCGTTCTACATTTCCAAGGGCCGGATTCCGGTCCGGCCCGGCCGATCTGATGATCAATTGAAACGGTTGTTTATGAGATTATATCGGGATAAACGGATTGTTGTTCAGAGGGGCGGAGCGGTTTGCGCCGAGGGTTGATTTAAACCGTTTGACGGGAAGGTCGCGGAGTTGCAGGGGGCGGTTTTTGAGGCGGCGGCGGATTCGTCCGCACAGCAGCAGGAAGACTTCTGCGGCGGTGAAGGCATCGCCCTCCGCCGTGTGGCGGGCAACGGGCGGGAGGTTGAGCTGGGCGCAGACTTCATCCAGAGAGGGCGGACGCTGATTGGCGTAGCCGGTCTGGCGGAAGGCGGTCAGTTCATGCATGGCGATGCGTGCCGTGTCGATCATCCGGTTGTAGCAGGGTGTTCCCAGATTCCGGAGCAGGGCGGCCTGAATCATGGCAAGATCAAAGCGCACATGATGTCCAACCAGAATGGCGCCGGTCAGCAGCGGGAGGAGTTCTTCCAGAACTTTTTTTTCAGTGATTCCGCTCCGGGTTTCACAGGGCAGAATGCCGTGAATGGCAGTGGCGGCGGTCGGCGCCGTCTCCGGCTGGAAAACCATCCATTTCCGGCTGCGGGTGATGTCAATCTGCCCGTTGGCAATTTCGAACAGCGCGATGGAGAGAATCCGGTCCTGCGCGACCTTGAGCCCGCTGGTTTCGGCATCAATGACAACAAACCGCAATTCGTTGACCGGGGTGTTTTTGCGGATTCCGGATTTGGTTCCTTCACGATACGCCTGTATCAGCGGCGATTCCGATCGTTGGAAAAACGGGATCATACGGGCCTCACGTCGAGGTTGAATTGAGCGCGAACGGCGGATTGAACCATGCGCTGCACGTCGAAGACATTAACCAGTTGCCCCTTCTGGAGTTTGGTCAGCGAGGCCGGATCGATGAACCGTCCGGCATCGCCGCGCTGCAGGCCGGTGAGGGTGCGGATGCGCAGTAACTGGTCGTAGCCTTCGCGGGCGAGGTTGGCCAGCTCCTTCATTTCGGGACGTGTCGCGGCCAGTTCCAGCCAGCGGCCGCCGGTGGAATGATGCTGGCGGAGTTCAAAGTGCAGCGCAAACAGGCGGGCGGCATCGCGCAGCGGAGTCAGCCCGCGCTTTTTGATGTCGAATTCGCCTTCGTTTCCGCCTTTTTTCTCAACCACAAAATTTCCCCAGAAGTTAAGCGGCGGCGGGGTAAGCACCACCATTTCCGCCATTTGCCGCTGGATGGCGACGCTTTTTCCGACCGCGCGGAAGACGGTTTGGCGGACCGCCTCGCAAAGAGCCTGATCGCCCGCAACGTAACGCAGGTCGTAGAGAATCAGCGCCCGCATCAGCCGGGTGTTGTCCGATCCGAGTTCGGTGTTTTGCAACTCCTCGATCCATTCAGCATCCGTTTTGCACCAGTTTGGATTGGAGGCCATGACACCGCCCTGACAGCGGGAAAATCCGGCTTCGACCAGTTTGCCGACAACCCGTGCTGCCAGTTGTAAAAAGAAAGCGCGGTTTTTTTCATCCTGTTCGATGTCACCGGACGTTTTGAAAATCAGGGCGTTATCCATATCGGTGCGGAGCACCTGCTCGCGGCGTCCGTCACTGCCGACGGCGATCCAGGTCCAGGGAATATGGATCAACGGAATTCCTTCATCGGTCATTTCGGCCAGCGAGATGTCGATAAGCTGGGAAATCAGTTCGTCGTACAGTTCGGCGCAGATTTCTCCCAGGAGCAGGCCGGAAATACTGGCTTCGAGATAGGTGCGGGCCATACTTTCGATATCGTCGCAGATTTCGCGGAACCGCCCCGGCGAACGGGCCCGGCGGATTTCATGAATGAATCCGGCCGGGTGGCGCCCGCTTTGCGCCAGCAGGTCTTTTTGTGTACAAAGATCCAGCGCGGCGGTTTGGGCGGTTCCATCCTCCGTTACGCAAATCTGACCGATGCGCCTGCGCAGCATAATCAGTGCAGCGGCGGCCGAGCTGGAGTTTTGTGCCACGGTGATGACCGGGCCGGACATAATGGTTGAAACCGGGCGCGAGCTGTCTTTTCCGGCGACAATCACCTCTTTGACCAGATCGTGTCCGGTTACGATGCCGATCGGGCGGCGGTCCGCGTCGGCGACCAGAATGGAGGGAAGCCGCCGGCTGCTCATCATTTTCGCGGCATCACGGATGGATGTTTCCGGTGTGCAGTAGAGCAGGCGTTCCGGCGGGCGGGGTGAAATGGCATGTGCGCCTCTCAGATGCGCTTCGAGCACACTGGCCGCTCCGGCGGTCGCTTCAAGCCCGGCATCTGGAATCGAGGTTCCGACACGGGTTCCCCAGAACAGGTGCCGGCGAACGTAATAGCGGGCCTGATCGTTTGCGGCGAGCAGTTCGCGCACCAGCGGCCATGAAAGCGAGTAGAGAATGGAGTCTTCAACCGCCTTGGCCGTTACGCGGTAGGGCACGCCTTCGTGCAAAGCCGACAGACCGAGAATGTCGCCGACATCGCGCACGTCGATCAATTCGATACGGTCCGCCGTTTGGCAGAAATACTCCACCCGTCCGCGGGCCAGAAACAAAACTTCGTCGCCGGGCGGATCGCCCTGCTTCCAGACAAGATCGTCTTTGGTAAGCACCTGAACTTTCGCGGCCAGAGCCAGTTCAAGAACTGCGGCCTCTTCAAACATGGAAAAGGGCGGGAACTGCCGTAAGGCCGTGGCGATTCGATCCGGGATTAGATTTTTAGCTGTCATATGTTGAGATCCGGACATTCCTTTAACCTGGCGCGGCAACGCCGCAATCAAAACAATAAGAATTCAGTCAGAATAATTCAGGTCAGAATGATAAGAGAGAATTGCACCGGCGTGAATAAAAATTATTGCCTCTTCGTTGCGAGGGGTTCAGAGGGTAAGGTAAATAGATCGCTTCGCTTTCATGTGGTGGAAATCAGTCGAAGATCGATGGACTTTCAGAGTTTTGAGGTTCATATTTTGACTTGTTACAAAATCCCGGGATGTTCATCCGCAGATGGACGCAGAGTTTTTGACCGCAAAGAACGACGCAAAGAAGAGATCGACTGCGGATTCCCCGGCTGACGGTATTGCGGGAAGGTGAAAAATAATAAGGAGGAAAAGTTATGAAGACACAATTCATTCGGGTTTTGAAGTTTTTTGCTGCGGTTGTTGCGCTGTCTCTGCCGCTGTGCGGATCGGCACAGGATGCGGCATTCTTCCGGATTGTTTCGCCAACGAACTCGGAAATTACAGCATTCTCGCCGGGAGATGGAACGGTGGTCTGGACGAACGGCGCAACGGGCGTGACGTGTACGGTTCAGCGGGCAGTGACCTTGGTGGGCCCGAGCAACTGGGTGGATTATGTTCAGCACAACGTGACCAACACAAGCATGACCGCCCGTCTGATGGATCTGAATCCTCCGGAAGGTATGGTCTATATCCCCGCCGGTGTCAACAGCGGGGCCAATCCATTAGCGGCAGGGGAATCATACGATCCATCTTGGTATCCCGCGACTTACTCGCTGACGAACGCCTCGCCGTTCTATATGGATCGCACGGAGGTGACCAAAGCGCAGTGGGATACGGTTTATAACTGGGCCATTACCAACGGATACATCTTTGACAACGCCGGTTCCGGCAAGGCATCAACTCATCCGGTGCATACGGTCAGTTGGTACGACTGCGTGAAGTGGTGCAACGCCCGCAGTCAGATGGAGGGCAGAACGCCGTGCTACAACTTGAGTGATTGGATCTGCAACTTCTCCGCCAACGGCTACCGACTGCCGACGAATGTGGAATGGGAATATGCGGTACGTGGTGGACTGAGCGGCAAGCGTTTCCCGTGGGGCGACACGATCACTCATAGTCAGGCGAATTATTATAGTTCCAATGGCTACGCGTATGACATTAGCCCGACGCGTAATTATCACCCGTCGTATGCGACGGGTGATTTTCCATACACGAGTCCGGCGGGCAGTTTTTCGGCAAATGGGTATGGATTGTATGATATGGCGGGAAATGTGTGGGAGTGGTGTAACACCGCGTCGGGCTCGTACCGGTACTACCGGGGCGGGAGCTGGTGCTACAGCGCGTACCTCGCTCGTTGCGGCTACGCGTTCTGGATCGATCCGGACTCCGCGCGCTACTACTTCGGGTTCCGTTCTGTTTGTCGTTAAGTGCCACCTGTGCTCCTTCAGAAACGGCAAGGAGCGGAGCACCGGATGCTTTCGCGCCGTGGGTGGGGGATGAACCCCGAGCGGAGCGAGAGGCCGATCGGACTGTAGTGCGGTTGGTTTGTAGGGCGGGGTCCATGACCCCGCTGATGCGAAGGAATGGTTTTGTAGGGCGGGGTCCGTGACCCCGCTTCCGTAATCCCGCCGCGTCCGAGGTCACGGACCTCGGCTACAAAAGAAAAGGGAGAATTCGGATGCAAATGGCATTTTTTTCAATACCCGCAAGGGGCGACGCTGGAACACAGGAAGAGTTGAATCTCTTCCTGTGTTCATATCGTGTGTTGTCGTGAAAACTGTCAGTGTACACATTTGTACATTTCGGTGTTTGGCGGGACAAAAAGCAATGCCGTCGCCGGTATTAGTCGTCCGGTTGGGCTTCCGGGCAAACGTTCCGGCGAGGGCTTTTGAGGCACTCAATCTTTCCCCTCTGAACGCCTCGGAGGGTACTCTGTGGTAGAATAATCCCCATCTGCGGGAATCGGCTGTTTCATCTGCGGATGATGGGAGTTTTAATCGCAGATCACGCGGATTTACGCGGATCATCAGGCGGGAGTTTGCCGACTGTATCCATGCGGCTTGGCTTGTGGATAACCGGATGATCAGGACGGGATGAATTGAAATCTTGTCAATCCTGTTATCCTGTCAAACGCTTCGATTTTGTACAAACTATGATGCCGCGACCAGAATCGCGTCGAGCCATTCCTCTTTTTTCTTTTGCAGCATCGGGCTGGGGTGGGCGGTCAGGGCCGGATGGTTTCCGGCGGGAACGGTGATGATCTTTTCTCCTGCGATCCGGCTCAGGCATTGCTCGGCCAGCGGAATTAAACCGGCATCCTGCCCCCAGCCCAGAATAAACGGTGCGCCCGGCTGCCGTTTGAGCATGTCAGTCCGCTCGGCGGTGCGGGACTCTGAAAACAGACTGTGTCTGTCGCCGCCGGGCAGGGCGGCAAATTTTTGTGTGCGGGCGATAAAGCTGGTGCTTTTCGGGTCGCGCAGGTCGGAGATATTCAGAACCCGGACGTGTTTCCACTGTTTGGAAACCATAATGCGCATAATCTGATACTGCGTGTTGTCGGGCTGTGTCAAAACCAGCGGTTTCCGGAAACCGGCGGGCAGGGGCATTGTCAGCAGACTGTCGGTATCACCTTCCTCAATCGGGCGTGACGAGCCGGGATTCATCATAATCACCACGGCATCGGGCAGGTTTTTCTCTTTTTTCACACCTGCGCAGGTGTGAGCAGAAAACAGGTTGCCGTCCAGATCGGTTCCGGCACCGACCGCCTCGCGCGGCAGGGAAGTGATCTCCAGCACGCTGCGGCAGAGCTGCGGCTCTATGCCTGCGATATGCAGGCGATAGAAGTGTCCGTAACAGCGGAAGGTCTTTTTCAATTCGGCGGCGTAGGTAAAGGCAGTCATGCGGCGGATTTAACATTAAAATCCCGGATGGAGCGAAAACAAATTTTCCGATCATCGGAAAATCCGGTATAAGAGTTCCATGAAAAAGGTGATGCTGGTATTGATCTGCCTGCTTTGCGCGGGCTGTATGAGAAAAGAGGATGCGCCGATGAATGTTTCTGTTCAGAAAACAGATGCGGAGTGGAAAAAAGAACTGACACCCGAGCAGTACCGTGTTCTGCGCGAGGCCGGAACCGAACGGCCTTTCACCGGAATTTATACCGACAATCAGAAGCCGGGCGTTTACCGCTGTGCGGCCTGCCGCGCGAAACTCTTTACGTCGGAGTCGAAATTCCATTCCGGTTGCGGCTGGCCGAGTTTTGATGCGGCAGCCGAAGCCGGCACGGTTATTCTTCGTCCGGACCGCAGCCTCGGAATGGTTCGTACCGAAGTGCTCTGTGCATCTTGCGGCGGACATCTTGGACACCTTTTTGACGATGGCCCCACCGCTACCGGAATGCGCTATTGCATCAACTCTGTCGCGCTGCGGTTTGAAGAAAAATCTGAATAGGGCCGGTTCCAGGGGTTGAAAGCGGTTCCATGTGTTTTTCCAAACCGTGGAAAAGTGTTTCTTCCGTTGGCCTTGTATCCGTTCCGTTGTTTTGCTAAACAGCTTCTTCGTTAAAAAAAGGAGATCGTTGATATGGTTATTCATCCCCTTGCCGGAAAAGTCGTACCCAAAAAAAATCTTGTCAATATTGCGGAACTGATCAGTCTGTATTATGAAACCCAGCCGGATGCGGCCGTTCCGTTGCAGCGGGTGGCTTTCGGAACCTCCGGGCATCGCGGCAGTTCATTGAACATCAGTTTTACTGAAGATCATATCATGGCGATTGCTCAGGCGATTTGCGAATATCGCGCCAGGGAGGGCATCACCGGCCCGATCTTCGTCGGTAAAGATACCCATGCGCTTTCCACTCCCGCTGAAAAAACCGCCTTGCAGGTTTTTGCCGCCAACGGGGTTGCCGCGATGATCGATAAAGACGGCGGATACACTCCGACCCCGGTGATTTCTCACGCGATTTCGGCCTATAACAAAGGCCGCACCGACGGACTCGCCGACGGCGTGGTGATCACCCCTTCGCATAATCCGCCGGATAACGGCGGTTTTAAATACAACCCGCCGAACGGCGGTCCGGCGGATACCGATGTGACCGGCTGGATTGCCGACCGCGCCAACGAACTGCTGGCTGATGATAATGAGGATGTCGAATCCGTTTATTATCCTGATGCGCTGACCGCTGATACCACCATTGCCTATGACTTCATCACTCCCTATGTCGCCGATCTTGAAAACGTGATCGACATGGCGGCCATCAAAAAATCCGGACTGAAAATCTGTGCTGATGCCATGGGCGGCGCGGGGCTGCGCTATTGGAAACCGATTGCTGAAAAATACGGCATTAATCTCACCATTATCAATGACACCGTTGATCCGACTTTCAGCTTTATGTGTGTCGATCACGACGGAAAAGTCCGCATGGACTGTTCTTCGCCCTACGCTATGGCCAGCCTGATCGGGCTCAAGGATGATTTTGACATCGCCTTCGGCAACGACCCCGATTACGACCGCCATGGGATTGTCACCAAATCGGTCGGTCTGATGAACCCGAACCACTATCTGGCGGTGGCGATCAATTATCTGTTCACCCATCGCACCGGCTGGCGTAAAGATGCCGCCGTCGGCAAGACGCTGGTCAGCTCGTCAATGATCGACCGCGTGGCTGCTTCTCTTGGCCGTACGCTGTGCGAAGTGCCGGTCGGCTTCAAATGGTTTGTGAACGGGTTGGCGGACGGTTCGTACGGTTTCGGCGGCGAAGAATCCGCCGGCGCTTCTTTCCTGCGCAAAGACGGAACGGTCTGGAGCACCGACAAAGACGGCATCATCCTCAGCCTGCTGGCCTGTGAAATTTTCGCTGTCACCGGCAAAGATCCCGGCGAACATTATAAGGATTTAACCGCGAAATTCGGCAGTCCGGTATATGCCCGGGTCGATGCCGCCGCCACCCGCGAAGAAAAAAACAAACTGCTGAATCTTTCGCCGGAGCAGGTCAGTGCGAAAACCATGGCGGGCGAACCGATCACCGCCAAACTGACGCATGCGCCCGCCAACGGCGCCTCCATCGGCGGACTGAAAGTCTGCACCGAAAACGGCTGGTTTGCGGCCCGTCCTTCCGGAACCGAAGACATTTACAAAATCTATGCGGAAAGCTTTATCGGCGAAGAACACCTCGCCCGCATTCAGGCCGAAGCGCGGGAAATTGTAAAAGCTGCTTTGATGTAAGCTTCTGCAGGGATGGAGATTCCGGAAAAACAGACATGCGGTTTGTCAGGTTCCTGCCGGGGAGCGCGAAACAAAAACGGTAGATTCTCCGGATGGAGAATCCGGGTTGACATGTGACCGGGCCTCCCGTCAGGCGCCTGCCGAAACGGGAATTTGACGGAGAGTTTTGCAGGCATCTTCCGGCAGGGTTCCTTCAATATAAAAGGTGCGGATGATTTCCAGCATCCGGAAGCTTTGGTGAAGCCGTTTTTCCAGCGTTTGGAAATTCAGCTTTTCCAATCGGTCTTCCTGCATAATTTCCACCAGATGCGTTTTGCCGTGTGCCTGTTCTCCCGCAAAGGCCGGAAGCCGCCCGAGAATTCGAAGCACATCGCGATGCAGTTCATCGGGTTGAGATTCCAGAATTTCCTCGCAGAAAAACTCATAGCAGACAGGCGGACGTCCGATTTCAAGGCTGCATCCGTATTCGGTCAAAAAACCGCAGCGGTCGCTTTCTAATTCGGTGTGTCCGTGCAGCGTCTGCAGAAAGGGGCTATCCAGCGCCTCTTCGCAAATATCAGCGCGGCAGCAGCGGGCGGTACAAAGTTCGCAGGTTTCACGGCATTGCGCACTGATCAGGCCCTGAACCCCGCGCTCCAGATCGGCGTATTCTTCCAGCAGATGGTTTAGTCGGCTGTTCATCATGACGGATCACTCTTTCGATGGCGGACAGGCTGGAAGCCCGTTCTGTTTTTGGTGGATGGTTTTTAACAAAGCGAGAATTTCTTTGAAGCGGGCGGCGGCGGCGAGGGTTTTGAAACGGGGATAACGTCCGTCGGGCATGAGGGGTTCGCCGTTGCGCATCAGAATGATGCGATCCTCGTTCGCACGGACACTTTGCACGCCGGCCTGCGCTGCCGCGATGCGGATACGGGCGATTTCAAACAGATTTTTTACGGCGGCGGGCAGTTTGCCGAACCGGTCAGTGAGTTCCTTTTGCAATTCGCGCACGTCGGTTTCAGTCGCGAGGGATGAAATGTTCCCATACAGTTTTACGCGCAGATTTTCGTCATCGACATAGGTGTAGGGGATGCAGGCGGCATTTTTTCCGTCCGGCGAGGAAGGTGAGCGGTCGAGAAAGTCGAGATCAACGGAGGCATCAATAATCGGCGGGATTTTTTTGCCCTGCAGGCGGGCGACGCTGCGCTTGAGCAACTGGCAGTACAGGTCAAAGCCGATGGCCGCAATATGTCCGCTTTGCTGTGCGCCGAGCAGGTTGCCGGCACCGCGGATTTCCAGATCGCGCAGGGCGATGCGGAAGCCGGTGCCGTGTCCGGTGTAGCGTTTGAGCGCTTCAATTCGTTTGCGCGAATCGTCTGAGAGCGTACCGCCGGGCGGCAGCAGCAGAAAGGCGTAGGCTTTTTGCCGGGCGCGTCCGACGCGCCCGCGTAACTGGTACAAATCGGCCAGCCCGAAGCGGTCGGCGCGGTCGATGATGATGGTGTTGACGCGCGGAATATCGACCCCGCTTTCGACGATGGTGGTGCAGATCAGCACGTCAAACAGGCCGCGCACGAACCGGTGCATCACGTCGGAAAGCGCTTCTTCGCTCATCTGTCCGTGCGCGAATTCGACCCGCGCTTCCGGAACCAGCTCTTTGACTTTGGCCGTGATGCGGCCGATGGTTTGTACGCGGTTGTGCAGATAAAAAACCTGTCCGTCGCGGGCCAGTTCGTGGCGGATGGCTTCGGTGATAATCTCGTCGTGATATTCGAGTACGATGGTTTCGACCGGCTGGCGTTCCTGCGGCGGGGTCTGAATGGTGCTCATGTCGCGGGCGCCGGTCAGGCTCATGTAAAGTGTGCGCGGGATGGGGGTGGCGCTCAGCGTCAGCACATCAACCTGTTTACGAAGCTGTTTCAAGTGTTCCTTTGCACGCACGCCGAAGCGCTGCTCTTCGTCGATGATGATCAGTCCGAGCTCCTTGAACTGAACATCTTTGGAAATCAGGCGGTGGGTGCCGATCGTGATATGCGCTTTGCCTTCGCGCAATTGTCGGATGGTTTCCTTCTGTTCGGGATGAGTCCGGAAACGGCTGAGCATTTCGACGCGGACGGGAAAGGCGGCCATGCGTTCGGTAAAGGTGTCGAAGTGCTGTTGCGCTAAAACGGTGGTGGGTACCAGCAGCGCAACCTGCCGGCCCTCCATGACCATTTTGAAGGCGGCGCGCATCGCGACTTCGGTTTTTCCATACCCTGCGTCGCCGCAGATCAGGCGGTCCATCGGTTGCGTCGATTCCAAATCCGCCTTGACTGCCTGGATTGCGCTGAGCTGGTCGGGGGTTTCCATATACGGGAAAGAGTTTTCAAACTCGTTTTGCCAGTGTGTGTCCGGCCCGCAGGCGCGGCCTTTTTTCAGTTCGCGGGCCGCCTGTGTTTCGAGCAGTTTGGCGGCCAGATCTTCAATCGCCGACTCCGCCGAAGTCCGTTCGTTCTGCCAGCGTCGTCCGTTCAGATGATGCAGCGCCGGGGCGGAATTTCCCATGCCGACGTAGCGCGTCAGCAAATGCGCCTGTCCGGTCGGCAGATAAATCCGGGCGTTGTCGGCATATTCAATCAGAAGCATTTCCTGACGGCGGCCCGCCATTTCCATTTCCATCAGTCCCATGTAGTTGCCGATGCCGTGATCGACATGAACCACCAGCTCGCCGGGCTGAATATCGCTCCATTCCGCAATGCGTGCGCCCGCAGCCTGCTGTACGGCCTGTTTTTTCCGGACATGAGCGGTTTTTGCCGTGTATCCGTAGATGTCAGCTTCGGTAATTATCAGGTGACGGGCTTTTTTGCGGATAAAGCTGCCGTGAATGAGTCCTGCAAGAATTCTGATTGCTGATTTCTGACCTCCGATCGCCGGCAGATAAGCCTCTTTGAGGCGATCTGCCGATCCGGGCGTTTCCATGTAAATATCCGTTTGCCATCCGTTGCCCGCCATGCCTTCCAGAGTCCGGAAAAAAAGTTTCCGCTGCTGCTCGGCGGTTTCCGGGCGGTGCAGCCCGCCGACCGGTTTCAGGTTTGTTTCGTAAAATCCGAGGTCGATATTAACGGTGTCGGTGGTGACGCATCCAATGTGAATGGAACGCGACGAGGGCATTGCGTTTACGCTGCTGTAAATATAAAGCGTATTTTCCGGAAGCAGTTCGGTCAGCGGCGTGCTGCCCTTGGCGTTGAGCGGAAAAACTTCAACCTGTTCGATTTTTTCAACGGAACGCTGTGTGGCCGGATCAAAGATGCGCAGACTGTCGATTTCGTTGCCGGAAAACTCAATCCGAACGGGCAGGGGAGAGTTTGGCGGCCAGATATCAATGATGCCGCCGCGCCGTGCGGCGAACCCTTTTTCATAAACCTCGTTGTCCAGCTCATATCCCGTGTTTTCCAACGATTGGCAAAAATGATCCGGGGCGCATTCGCTTCCCGTTTTGAGAAGAGCAGGTTTCCCAAGGGTTGGAACTTTTTCTTCCAGACATTGGAACACGGTGATCAACGGGAATGCGGACGCGAAACCCCCGTCGCGCTGAAGAAAGGCAAGCGTTTTGATCCGTTCGCTTTGCGCTTCCATGTCCCTGCCGTCGAACGGCGGAAGTGTCAGTAAGGTTATTCCCGGACAGAGGGTATTCCAGCAATCGGCCAGTTTTTCCATATTCCGGGGGTGATCGACAACCCAGAGCTGCGGGCGCGGCTCCTGCCGGAGCAGTTCACAACCGAGAAATGCCTGCGCCGACGGCGGCAGCGGCGGGAGTCGGCAGACCTCTTTTTTTAAAGCGGACCGGATGGCTGTGAGATCAAAATCCATGCAGGGAACATAGCATGGAGGGCGATGCAGGCCAAATCCAAGGCAACAAAATAACACAGCCTGCGGCACAGGCCGGCAGGAAAGCCCGCCTCACATTCGGCCGGTTGAAATTAAAAACCGCACCTGTTGAAAACAGGCGCGGTTTTTTTCTAACCCCTTCATCCCGTGAACTCCCGTCGGGCGCGGGCAGGTCAGATTCAACTGACTGCCGGAGACTCGCGGGAGGCGGGAAGAGGTTTTACGGGGTCGGCATGGTTATCTTCAACCGGAGGAAGGTAATATTTGTGGACGGAACACTGTATTTAACTTCCACAAAGTTTTCGACCAGCGGGGTGGTATCCAGCACATTGCACACGATATTTGTCCAGTCTCCGGAAAGGAGATCCGTGCGGGCCTGTATGTCATAGACCAAAGAGGCATCATTGGTCCGTTTCACAACGGTGTACTCGAAGGAGTTGTCTGCGCTTCTGGCGAACACCGGATCAGTGCCTGTATTTGCCGCATTCTGCATTTCGCCGTTCAATGCGTATTCGTACAGATTGATCATGCCATCTTCGTCGAAGTCGTTTGTGAGCGCTGTTCCGGCATCGCCATAGACAACCTCGTTCGTCCAGATCGTTTCATACGGTGACAGGGTCGGTATGACCCCGTCGCCTATGGAGATCGTCCTGGCAACATCATTCGTGTAGATAAACTGATCTCTGTTGGACTGTGTAACAGGCGTTCCGTTCACAATGATCCACCCGTTGTTGATCAATTGTTCGAGCTGCATCAAACTGTCGGCATCGAAGGGGGAATTGTTAATTACTGAAGTATTTTCAACGCCGCGGATGTATGATCCTGAATTGATGTAGATCAGGCCGTTGTCCATGTTTCTAAAGCTTACGGTTTCAATCACGCTGTTGTTGTTCATGGTGATAGTATTTGTATTATGCAGTTCATTTAATTCTGAATCAAAGTATATTTCATCTACGAGGGTATCCTGCGGTCCGCCCGGAATCATGCGAAAGGTTCCGCGCGGAAGAAGAATTTTTGAATTGTCCATAATCAACGTGCTGGTAGATAGATAGGCGGTGGTCGGAGCCTTGTAGCCCACATTAAAGTGGCCGTTTAGATTGGGTGAAGAACTGGTTTCCGCGAGGGCGAGGTGAATAATGGTTGAGTTCGTCATAGTCAGCGTGCTGGGGCCGCTCGCTACATTGTATGCAATACTGGCCCATTGATTGCTGCGAAGAGTCAGCCATGCATCCTGCATGTGCAGTGTCACCATGCCAGGTCCGCCTTCATTGATCCGCAAAATGTTGATTGTGTTACTCGATGAGACGGTACAGGTTACGGAGGGGTTGCTCTTAAACACATTGTCCTGTTCGCCAGGCAGGACTTCAGAAGAAATGCCGTCCATCAGCCAATTATATAAAAAACTAGGATCTTCTCCGGTGCGTATGGTTTCCCACAGGCCGTCGCCTGCGCCGTTGGTGAATTTAAACTCCGCCCCCGATGCAAAGCCGGCGGCCAGTGCGATACCTAATAAGCATGTTAACAGCTTTCTCATCTCTTCTCCTTGTTGGTTTTTATTTGAAACGGGCCCGTCCGTCAGATCTTTTGACTTCCGAACCGCACACTAACATCTTTCTTCGTCTCATATATCGACTCAGGATACAAGTATTTTTACTGAGCAAAAATAACGAAGGGTTTGGCCCGTAATGCAAAAACCGCACCTGTTTCAGGCAGGTGCGGCTTTTTCCATCCATTCCTTTGCGGGGCCCCGGCATGGCAGAATCACTGACGGACGGCGGCCCGCCGAAGGCGGGAAGAGGTTTTTACAGGGGCGGGGTCGGCATCGATATCTTCAACCGGATGCAGAGGTTGCTTGTGGCTGTTGGCGCACGGTATTTGTATTCGATGAAGTTTTCGGCCACTTTATTGGTACTCAGCAAAGTGAATGTTGCGTTTGCCCAGTCTCCGGAAAGAAGGTTTGTGCGGGTCTGAATATTATAGACCACTGAAGTGTCATTGGTACGCCTCACGAAGGTATATAAGAATGAATTCGTCGCGTCTCTGGCGAACGCCGGATCGGTGCCTTTAATGCCCGCACTTTGCATCGCGCCATTTAAGGCGTATTCGTACAGGTTGATCATGCCATCCCCGTCGAAGTCATTCGTGAGCGCTGTTCCGGAATCGCCATATTTCACCCCGTTCGTCCAGACCAAACTATACGGAGGGGGAGGTACCACCCCGCTGCCTACATAGGTTCTGCCCCCGGATACCTTAACATATTTATTGCTGTTCGCTTCTGTCACAGGTACTGAGTCAACAACGATCCATCTGTTGCTGATCAATTGCCGGAGCTGAGGTTCGGGAATATGATGGTGTTGACATCCATATCCTGCAATTTTGTGAAAGGGAATTTCTTCATCCTCAGTTCCCTGTTAAATGCAAAATTCGCCTGCATCTCACCGTCAACGATCAGATCGGGGTAATCACGGTGCAGGATTTCCAGGGCATC
>JALOTS010000209.1 GCA_025457785.1 Pontiellaceae bacterium
GGGACGGGAACCGGCAAGTCCTGAAGAATCTGCTGGCTGAGGTTCGAAATGTTGGTGCCTCCGCCGCGCCGCATGATCGCCTTCCTCGCCAAACCCGTAGCGAAATATTGTGCGATCCACTCTGGCTGAATATCAGATGTTGTAAGCCTAGCTCTTATCGTGAAGCCACTGTGCGTAACAGGACCGTTCACACGCTCCAGAACCATGCAACGACCAATGAGTTCCTTGTTGCCATTTGAACGGACAAAAACCAAATCGCCGTCCCGCAAGAGCGCGTCGTCATCGAGGCCTTTTGGTCGTGCAATCCTTTCTAATTCGTCGAAATATGAGAGTCTTTCGTTCTGCTCGGGTACAATAAACTGTATCGCAATGCTTTGATATGACGGGAGACTCTAGCCGTGAAAAGGCACAAAAAACACAAAAAAACGCCTGAGATTTTATTTATTAACCTGAAGAAGGTTCCACGTTGTACCTGCCGCCCTCTTCCTCCTGAATAAGCAGAGCTTCCGCCGCCGGCATCCGGCATGGTTTTCCGTTGAGGCTGACAATTACATCCTGACCCAGCCTGACCTTCTCGTCGGGGTTTTCCTGACCGCTCTCAAAAAATCGAAGGATTTTCCTGTCATATACTTCCGAATCCTTTTTCAAGCAGTATCCACCCGTTTTTCGCTGAGCGGAAAGTTGTCCCTGTTCGGCATCTTTCCGATACCACTTGACAGCTTTTTTTATTTGCCCTTCCAAACACCCTTCAATCAACCATAGCACACATCGCGGCATGTGCGGGAGCCGCGCGGAGCAACCCCCGGCAAACCCGTGATGATCTGCCGCACATGTCGCAACAGACGCTCCACGACGGCAAAAAGGCGGCAATCAGATGTCTGCGCGGTACGGAAACCCTCCGGCGCATCTGCGGTAAAATCCTCTCCGAACGCAAAGATCTCAAATTCAGTGCCGTTATGATCGGTTCCGCCAGCCGAATTTTTTTTGATTTGAAGATTCCCGCATCCGGAAAAAACAGGCAGAGTTTCCGGCCTATGAACGGATATTTAATTTTCATTCTCGCTCTGCTGATTTTCAACTGGCTGCTGTCGCTCATCGTCGAAACCCTCAATGTTCTAAACGTTTCGACCGGAATCCCGGAAGAATTCAACGGGATTTACGATGCGGAAAAATACGCCAAATCGCAGCGCTACCTGCGCGACAACACCCTGTTTGCACAGCTTCAGTCCGCCATCATGCTTCCGCTGACCATCGGTTTCATCCTGCTCGGCGGGTTCCGCCTGGTCAACGGCATCGCGGTCGCCGCCGCCCCGGGGAGCATGATTCTGCAGGGACTGGTCTTCGGCGGAATTCTCATTCTGCTGGGCCAGCTCATCAGCCTGCCGTTTAACCTCATCGACACTTTCGTCATCGAAGAAAAGTACGGGTTCAACAAAACCACCCCCAAAACCTTCGTCATCGACATTCTGAAAGGACTGCTGCTCACCGTTCTGCTCGGCGCGCCGGTTTTCGCGCTGATTCTCTGGATTTTCAGTGCCGTTCCAACCGCCTGGCTCTGGGCATGGGGCGCGCTGGCGGTTATCCAGCTTTTCATTCTATTCATTGCACCGGTCGTGATCCTTCCTCTCTTTAACAAATTCACCCCGCTGGAAGAAGGCGAGTTGCGCACAAAAATCGAAGAATTCGCCGCCGCGCAGAACTATAAACTCAGCGGCATTTTCAAAATCGACGGATCGCGCCGCTCCACCAAATCCAACGCCTATTTTACAGGATTTGGAAAAACCAAACGAATTGCTCTGTTCGACACCTTAATCGAAAAACAGACGGTCGGAGAACTGGTCGCCGTACTCGCGCACGAAATCGGACACTGCCGGCGCGGCCACATTAAAAAAGGAATCATCACCTCGCTGGCCTCATCACTGCTCATGTTCTTTATTCTCTCGCTCTTCATCACCCGTCCGGGACTCTACTCGGCGTTTGGACTTGAAGGCACCCCGCTCTATGCCGGATTTATCTTCTTCGGCTTCCTCTACGCCCCCATCAGCATGATCCTCGGACTTCTCGGCAACATTTTCTCACGCAAACACGAGTACGAAGCCGATGCCTTTGCCGCCGAAACCACAAAACAGCCCGGCGACCTCATCAATGCACTCAAAAAGCTGTCTGTGGACAACCTGAGCAACCTCACCCCCCACCCTCTCAAAGTTTTCCTGCAATACTCCCACCCGCCCGTCCTCGAACGCATCAAAGCACTGAGAAAATTGTAGGTTGCGGCGCCGGACCAAATAAACCACAAATCACGAAGGGAAAGAGCTGGCAAAATAATTTGCCGGCAGAATGACGGGCATGCCTTCCTGCTGCGGAAAAAATCATTTTTCGCGCCCGATCTTATCTATTTTTATCTTTCCAAATTTGTAAAAAAACCGCATAATTCAGCCGTCAAGGGAGGAAATTAACCGGGAGGGGCGGCAATGAAGCGGAACCTTTGGGTTTTAACCATTCTGTTCGGTCTAGTCATACTCCGGACACCGGCAGAAGAACTGCTGGACAGCGACACCCGTCAAATTGTAGCCGCCTGCATGGTACTGGAGGCTGGCGGCGAGGGAATTCAGGGAATGCAGGCCGTCCTGAATGTTATTCTGAACCGGGCAGACGGCTGTTTGGATAAAATGCGTCAGCAAACGGTTAAATACGCCGCGTTCTCCTGCATGTCCAGTATCTGGAAATGCGAAAATCCGGATTTCGCTCCCCTGTTCGAGCGCGCCAAAAATCAGACAAAAGTCTATAAACAGGCGCTGCAACTGATTACACAAATGGAGGAAGGAACCCTTGTGGACAACACCGGCGGGGCCACTCATTTTCACGCCTCATCCATTCGACCCTACTGGGCCGACAGCCTGCGTTATCTTACCACCATCGGAAACCATATTTTTTACGTGGAACACAACCGTAAAACCGCCTCCAGATGATGCCTTTTCACGTTCAGAAACACCCCGGTTGAACGCGGCGCACCCGCACACAGACAAATGCGAACGGGCAATCGCCGGAAATACCGTCGGAAATTCCATTACTTCTCCCGCATTCGTGAGCCAAGGTCGCCGTTGTCCATACACTGTCCAATGCGCGTGAGCTGATCAAAAAAATCCGCGCAGACGAAGAGAACTATCATTTTATTGAAGTGATGACCTGTCCCGGCGGATGTATCGGGGGAGGAGGACAGCCCCGTGTGACCACCGATGAAGTCCGCAAAAAACGGATTGCCGCGATTTATGCCGAGGACAAAGGCAAAAAGCTGAGAAAATCCCACGAAAACAAAGCGGTCGCCAAGCTGTACGAAGAGTTTCCGGGCGCACCGCTCGGTCATCTGTCCCATGAACTGCTCCACACGAAATACACAAAAAAAGAACGTGTGTAACGGGGGAAAACCGTTTTAAAACGAAAGCCCGAATTGATTTTCACATCCGTTCCTGCCGTTCGCCCTGCGCCTCGCCGGATATCCTTTGTCTTTTTGATGAACCGCCCGGGCTCTCGACTTCGGCTCTTTTATATACACTCACCTGCCGATCTGCCGAACGACCCCGTCCGCTTCGGCGAACAGCCGGTCGTTGGCGTAAATAATGAATTGATCGGAACGGCCGAAAAACTGCTCGTCAACGGAACCGACATCTCTTTTTTCAATCTCGTTCCGCTGGCGCTGGACGCGGGTGCTCTTTGTATCCCGTCGCACATTGACCGTCCGATGTGAGGCGCCATCAAGCATCTCGATTTTATCCCGGATCTGCCGTACGATGCCGTTGAGGCGGTCGGAACGGTTGATAAACAAATCGCCCGGCGCTGGCCGGTGGTCCGTTTTTCGGACTCGCAACATCCGGTTCAGATCGCCCGCCGCTTTACAGAAATTGAGACGGACGCTTTTACCGTTCCGGCACTCCGGGCGGCGTTTCAACGGATGCTTTAAAACGGCTCTGGAGCAGAACCGTGTTTTCCCACATAAATTTCTGATTGTCTGTCCGTCTGCGTGCGTATTTGCACAGGCAGGCGATGCCGCCGCGCCGGGGTGTTTTGCCGTTCGCCGGAAAAATAAGAAGTTTTTTAGCGAAATGGATCAAATGCTTTGCTATCCTTAAAGCACATTTATGGATGCCGTGTGCAGCTCAGTGCGCCTTCGGAGGTGTTTCGGGCTGGTGCTGTCCAAAAAGAAAGGGGGCCGAAAATGCTTGTATCGGAACGGGAACAATTGCGTGCGAATATCGAGCGGAGGGTGAGGGATTTCGGTAACAACCGGAGCGCTCTGATCCCCGTTCTTCAGGAGGTGCAGCACAAATACGGACATGTCTCGGAATATGTCATGCAGGTGGTTGCCGACATCCTCCATATCCATCCCGTTGAAGTGTACGGCGTCGTCTCCTTTTACAGCTTCATCGGCCACAAACAGAAAGGCCGTTTCATCATCCGTCTCTGCCGAACCATCTCCTGCGACATGCAGGGGAAAGACCGGGTCGCCCGCCAGCTTGAAAACGATCTGGGTATCCGCTTCGGCGAAACAACTCCGGACGGCAATTTTACGCTGGAATGGGCCAACTGCCTCGGCATGTGCGATCAGGGGCCGGCCCTGCTCGTCAATGAACGAATCTACACCAAAGTCACTCCGGAAACCGTGCACGACATACTCGAAGAATGCCGCACACTGTTCGGAGCGTACGCCCCTCAGGAAAAGGAGACGCTATGCGAACTACCGACACA
>JALOTS010000210.1 GCA_025457785.1 Pontiellaceae bacterium
TTTCCAAGCTCTGACCGCCGGAAAGGTATTGGGCTGGAACGCGGTCTCCGGACGGGTCTATTCGGTTTACTGGACATCCAATTTACTGAACAGTTTCCAGTGTCTGGAAAGCAACATTCCGTGGACACGGGGAAGCTTCACGAACCAGACATCTGTTCCCTGCGGGTACTATAAACTCGGGGTTCAGTTGGAGTAGCTCCGGCAACTGCAAACGGATCAGTTCAGCCCGCTGTTCGCGGGCTGAACGGTTTTTTGAAGGGATGACCTTCGTTTCGCCTTTTGTTTTTGGCGGCTTGCTTTTTTTGCTATTCTCCCAGCGTGTGCAGCGCGATGTGGCCGGCGTTGTGTTCTTTATCCGGCATCAGGTTTTCAGCAAGGGTGCCCGCATAGCCGTTTGAGGTGACATTTATGATGGTGATATCGACACCGATTTCAAGGTCTTCCATTACTTCGGTTGTTCGGCATTTCCGGCGGAATTCGGCATCGAAAGTGTCGTAAAGCGGAATGCTGATTTCATAGGTGAGCCGGTTGCTGTTCACTGTGATGGCGGCTTTCGCCGGATTGTGCAGCGGGAACGGGTCGATGCGGGCCAGTTTTTTCCAGGCGCTGGTTTTGTCTTTCGCCAGACCGAATATGTACTGCTGTGCGCTGTCCTGCCGTTCGGAGTAATCCGCCGGCTGGCTGCCGTTGTCGCCGCGCACAAAAATGTTCACGCAGTCCTGCGCGTTGGAGCTGACATAACTGTCTTGAAAAATCAGATCGGCATCGTCGTAGCTCACGGCGATGAAAAGAGACGGTTTGTCGTCCCACTGGATCGACCATTGCGCATTGGAAATGGAGGACGGGTTTCCGTGCAGCGGTTGCGTCAGCGGTGTCCACCCGGCAGTTCTCCAGTCGTCCAGCCGCCCGTCGATCCGGATGCGTCCGGCGTTGGGAATATCTTTCGGATTTCCTGTTTCTGCGGGAACGGTTCCGGTGAACAGCAGGGCGAACGTTAAAAAGAAAATCTGTGTTTTCATGCCGTGCAGAGTACTGCCGGTTTTTGGAAAAGAAAAGAACGATGGAGCACCTTCGTTTGAAGATTCTGACTTTCACGGTTGAAAAAACGGCTTTTCTGATTTTTATAAAAACCGGTTTCGCGCCCCCTTTTTTATCATCTGAATGAAACCTTCCGGCAGGGATTGTAAATTGAAATGCCTGGAGTGTCCGCCGGTTCCGTGATACAACGTGGCCCCATGAAAAAGACCGATCCTGAAAGGCCGAAATTAGCGCGTCTGTTTGCCCCGTATTTTGCGATGCTTCGTCCGGTGAAATGGCCGTTTGTCGGGGTTGTTGTTTTCGGCGGGATTAACGGAGCGTTAAACGGGCTGGGTATTCCGGTATTGCTGTTTAAATTTCTTCCCAAAGTGTTTTCGGATACTCCTCCGAGCCGGTTTCTGCTGGCCGGGGTGGTTCTGGTGTTTCCTGTTGTTGCGCTGTTCCGCGGGCTGACCGCGTTTTTAAAGGATTATCTCTCGGCGTTTTGCGGGGTTCAGGTTCTGATCAGTATCCGGAGCCGTTTGTATCGGAAAATTCAGAATCTTCCGCTCGGGTTTTTTGGTGCGATGCGCGTGGGAGATTTAATGGCGCGGATCGGGGGCGATGCCTCGGCGGTTCAGGTTGTTGTGACCAACGCAACGGCTGATCTGGTTAATCAGCCGATTCAGTTTGTCGGGGCCATTATCGCCCTGATCTACATTTCGATTCAGCGCAAAGAGGTTGTGTTTATTCTGTTCGCCTTGATGATTATTCCTCTGTGTGTGTTTCCCATCCGGCATTTTGGGAAACAGGTGAAAGAAAAGGCGCGGCGGCTGCAGGCCGGAGCGGGCAAGTTATCAACGGCGATCAATGAAAATCTGGGGGCGGCACGGGAAGTGCGGGCATTTAATCTCCAGGCACTGGAAGAACGTAAATTTGATGACTTCATGAAGGTGGTTGCGAAGTTTGATCTCAAGAAGACGAAGTATTTAAAAATACTGCCCCAGTTGATTGAGCTGGTGGCGGCCGTTTCTGTGGCCATCGGGGTGTGGTATGCGGCAAAAGCGCGGCTGAAGGTGGAGGATATGATTCCGCTGCTGGCGGCGCTTTACATGACTTACGGGCCGATTAAAAAATTCGGAATGGTTCACAATCAAATCCGGCAGGGAGAGGCTTCGGTTGAGCGTATCGACCAGATTATGTCATTGCCGGACAGCGTGCCGGACGCAGTCAGTCCGGTTCCGTTTGATGCCAATGAAACGGACATTGAATTTGCGGGCGTTGAGTTTGAGTATGCGCCGGGAATTCCGGTTTTGCGGGGTGTGAATGCGCAGATTCCCCGGGGAACGGTTGTTGCGCTGGTCGGACCGAGCGGCGCAGGGAAATCCACTTTTGTGAATCTGATTCCGCGATTTTATGATGTGGTCGGCGGGGCCATCCGGATTGGCGGAGTCGATTTGCGTCAGTTTTGTAAAACCGATCTGCGCAACCATATTTCCATTGTGTCTCAGGATACCGTTCTGTTTAACGACACCATTCGGAATAATATCCGGCTTGGACGGCTGGATGCGACGGATGCCGAGGTGGAAGCGGCGGCGTTGAACGCATTTGCGCATGATTTTATCGCGGCGTTTGACGAAGGGTACAACACGTTGGTCGGTGAACGCGGCACCCGGCTTTCCGGCGGACAGAAACAGCGCATCGCCATTGCGCGCGCCTTTCTGCGCAACGCGCCGATTCTGATTCTGGACGAAGCGACCTCGGCGCTCGATTCCGAGAGTGAAGAAATGGTGCAGAAGGCGCTGGTTGAGCTCGTTAAACGACGGACGGTGTTTATTATTGCTCATCGGTTCAGCACCATCAAGCTGGCAAACCGGATTATGGTTTTTGAGCAGGGTCTCCTGCGTGCATCAGGGACGCATGCGGAACTGTACGCGTCAGATACGTTGTATAAGAGTCTTTATGACCGGCAGTTTATCAGTTAGCTTTTTGGGGTGGAACAAAACCGAAGGTTCCCGTTTCCAGGGGCTGGAACCTTTCGTAAAGTCCGGTTCTGAATTTATCGCTTTGGATGAAACATGCTTCTTATTAAACAGATTTCGGAATTGCCGCCGAGTTCTCGTCCGGTCATTTTGGCGATGGGGTGTTTTGACGGCGTGCACATAGGCCATCAGAAAGTCATTTCCACTGCGGTTGAACAGGCGCACGCCTGCGGAGGAGATGCCTGGATTTATACATTTAACCCGCATCCGGCAAGAATTCTCAGCCCGGATAAAGCCCCGCCGCTCATCAGTGCCCCTGCCTGCCGTTTGCGTCAATTTGCCGCGCTCGGAGTATCGGGCGTGATAGAGATCCCCTTCGATACGTCATTTGCCCGCATTGGACCTGAAGAGTTTCTATTCAATCTGCTGGAAGGGCTGCCGACCCTCAAAGGGATCGTTTGCGGTATCGACTGGTCGTTTGGCTATAAGGCGATCGGGGCGTTCCAAAGCCTGGAAACATTTTGTAAAAAGCACGGACTCACCGCGACGGCCGTGCATCCGGTGCTTTTTCATGACAGGAGGGTTTCCAGCACACACGTCCGGCAGGCGGTGCGCGAAGGGAATATACCCCTTGCCAATCAATTGCTGGGCAGACCATTCTGTCTTTTTGGCAGGGTCATAAATGGACGCGGAATCGGATGCAGACTTGGCTTTCCTACCGCGAACATAGCGCCGGAAAACGAACTGATTCCTGCTCCCGGGGTGTACGCCGCATGGACCAAAGTTCAGGAGTCAGGAGTCAGGGGTCAGGAGTCGGAAGTCAACCACTTGCCACTGGCCACCGGCCACTCTACACTTCTCCCATCCGCTGTTTTTATCGGGAAGCGGACAACCTTTAAGGATCACGAACCGGTCATTGAAACCCACCTGCTTGATTTTGACGGGGATCTGTACGGCCAGCCGATTGAAATTGGTCTGATGAAAAAAATCCGCGATACCGTTTCGTTTCCCTCGGAAGAGGCGCTCATTGCGCAGATTAAAAAAGACATCGCGCAGATTCGAACCGTACTGGAGTCCGCCCCTGAGTAACGAGTTCAATTGTTTTTTCGCACAACCTTTGCCGTGACGGCCACTTTTGCGTTTTTTCCCTCGAAAAAGGCCCGCAGTTCGTAGTCGCAGTCCGGCTTGACGGTCAGCACGAGAATTGTATCCACGCTCAGCGCTCCGTAGGATTCCGTTTTGATGCAGGAAACCGCCAGCTTGTGAGCACCCGGTGTCAGCCGGACCGGTTTGTCTTTTACGACGTTGCCATCCACCGCCAAAATGCGTACTTGTACGCCCTTCTCATCCTTGCCGACAACCAAGCTCTTCTCAGCCGTCTCGGCATGCACCGCGAACGGCATGACAAGAAACAGATAGATTAATAACCGGGTGGTTTTATTCATGATTGAGTTCCGAAATTTCTAAGCATTTGCAATCCAACCGCCTGGCTTTTTTCCGGGTGAAACTGGACGGCGAAGACGTTGTCTTTCCAGACGGCGGAGCAGTAGTTGAGTCCGTAGTCCGTTTCGCCCGCGACGATACACGGATCTTCCGGCGCGACGTAGAAGGAGTGGACAAAATAAAAGTAGGCTCCGTCGTCAATGCCCGCGAACATCGGGCAGTCCGGTCGTTTCTGATTTAACGCGTTCCAGCCTAATTGCGGAACTTTTAATTGTGG